>PWDX01000223.1 GCA_003553245.1 Phycisphaerae bacterium | reverse complement strand
TTTGTCGCTTTCCCCATCTTCTTCATTTTGTTCACGATGACATTATATCAACGGAGAAGTAAATGTGATTTCGTTATATCAGTTCTCCTGTGCATAGCAGCATTTTCGCCCTGGCTTCTCCGGAACTATTTCAATACCGGGAACCCGATATTCCCTCTTTTTACGGAATTATTTGGGAAAGGGCACTGGTGCTCCCAATCCGCATTATTATGGGATTCCGGCCATGCACCGAGACCGTATGGTCAAATTCCGAGACAGGTTTATAGAACTTTCACTAACGTACCGTTATTTGGTCCCTTCACAACCGCTCTGGCCTTTATATCCGTTTATTCTAATTTCCTTTTCAAAAAAACACCATTAAATAAGTTAGAACTCATTTCTTTGTGCTGTTTTGGACTGCAAATAGCGGTGTGGGCTTTTGCCACACATATGCCGGCGAGATTTCTATTACCGGCGGCTGCACCTGTTGCTATCCTGGCAAGCAGTTTTTTTGTAAGACTTTACAATAAAATGAGAATCAAATTGAGCGTTAAGAAAGCCGTGATTGCCGGCTATGGCATACTATTTTGCACCCTGATTTTTAATTATTTCGAAATCCATACCCTTTATTTCAATGAACCGTATGCCGGAACAGGAATACAAGGCTGGTCATATCCGAATTTAATTAATAAAATGCCAGAATATTCCTGGATATTTGAAGAAATGGCCCCCGAAGATAAACTGCTTTCCGTTTCCGATGCTAAAGCCTTCAAGTATCCACCCAATATTATTTACTCCAGTGTGTGGGAAAAGGGGTTATTGGTTGAATATTTGCAAGCAGGTCACCATCCAACCGACGCAATACACCGATTGTATGTTGAACATGGAATTACGCATATCTTAATCAATTGGAGCGAAATATACCGATTGAAAGACACTTATGGGTGGTGGGAAGAAATAAATATTTCAATTTTGTACGAACTCGCTGCGGCCGGTGCACAGGAAATACAACCCCGTGGATTTGATATGATGCGACTGCCTAATGGTCTGCCCGCAGTACAGTTGTTCCGCCTGCCACCCCAAACTAAAGGCAATGGGTGACAGTGGCAAACGGGGTTCACTGAATATTTACAGATGCACAGAAAGCAAACGCTGATTCAATATCATCCAGCAGTTCTTCAACGTCTTCTAACCCGGTCGAAAGCCGTACCAGATTATCATACATTCCGAGCCTTTCTCGTTCGGCGCGGGGAATATCCCAATACCCCATCAGTACCGGCTGTTCTACAAGAGACTCGACTCCGCCGAGACTTGGGGCTATGGCGGGTATTTTAAGCGCATCAATGAAATGGGCTGTTCCTTCGAAGTCATCGTCCAGTAAAAAGCTGATCACTCCACCGAATCCGCTCATCTGCCTGAAGGATATTTCCTTGTGGGGATGGGATTCGAGGCCGGGATAAAACACCTGCTGAACCCGGGGGTGTGATTCGAGTCTTTGGGCCACTCGCATGGCCGTATCGTTTTGACGGTTGACGCGAAGATTCAGCGTTTTAAGACCGCGCTCCAGCATGTAGGCCGTTTCCGGTGTGGAAATAGCGCCCAGGGTGCTGTTGAAGTCCCGAATTTGCTCAATCATATCCTGGCGGCCCGCTATTGCTCCTGCGATTAAGTCATTATGCCCGCCCAGGTATTTCGTGCATGAATGAATGACCATATCAATGCCATACGAAAGAGGCTGTGAATTTACCGGCGTAGCAAAAGTTGAGTCTACAATTGTCAATATATTGCTGCGTTTTCCCAGGTCAGCCAGTTTCTCCAGATCGATCACTTTCAGATACGGATTGGTCGGGGATTCTGTGAAAATCATTTTCGTGCTGCTGCCAATCACCTTTTCAATGGCATCGGTGTCAACCGGAACTACATCACAGTTGATATTAAACCCGGCAAGTGTATCAGTGCAGAAATCCCTTGTCCGCTTATAACAGTCATCTGTAATAACGACATGATCGCCGGAACGCAGAAGGCATAACATCGTGGTCGTAATAGCAGCCATACCGCTGGCCAAAAGCAGGGCATCCTGCGCTCCTTCCAACTCTGCCAAATGCGTTTCAACTGCCCGGATTGTCGGATTGGCAATGCGGCCATACTCGCCGGTATAACCGATGTTCTCTGACTCCTGATAGCGGATAAGCTCAGCTGTAGAGGAGAATTTGAACGGTGCGGAATGCACTACGGGAAGTACAACGGAAGCATCCCAGTTTATTCCCGCCGGATAGCTGCTGGTGCATTGTGTTGATTTACAATGTATTTTATTCGTCATTTTTTTATCCCTTCTCTATGATTATTTTTGGCGGTCAAATGCACTTTCGAGGTCGTTTTTGAGGTCGGCAGCATCTTCAATTCCCACGGAAAGTCTCACAAGCTGTTCGTCAATCTGTAATCGGTGCAAATCCTGCTTGCTGTAGGGCAGGTGGGTCATAGCGGACGGCAGTGTGATAATACTTTCAACGCCGCCTAAACTCACTGCAAGAGTCCAGAGGGAAGCATTCTCCACGAAATCTCTGCCGTTATATCCATTTTTGAGCCGGAAAGATAGCATCGCACCCGGCCCATCGGACTGGCGTGCGTGGACAGGTGCTCCGGGATGTTTATCAAGTCCGGGATACATTACATGTTCCACTTCGGGTCTGGTGCAAAGCCAATTGGCGATATCCATGGCTGATTTCTGTGCTTTCTCCATCCTCACACCGAGTGTTTTCATACCCCGCATCAGCAGCCAGCTGTCGAAAGGGGGGAGGATGCCGCCCAGGGCATTCTGCAATTCTTTTAACCGATTGCCGATGGCGGAATCATTGGTTGCAATTAAACCGGCTATAAGATCGCTATGGCCGCCTAAAAATTTAGTCGCACTGTGAACAACAATGTCAGCACCATGTTCCAGAGGCTTTTGAAGGTAGGGGGACATGAACGTATTATCCAGCATAAGGAAAGCATCGTTCTGATGAGCTAAATCCGCAACCGTGGCGATATCGGTTATTCTCATCCGCGGGTTGCAGGGGGTTTCAATGAATACCGCCCGTGTCCCGGATTTGATAGCATCTTTCAATGAAGTAATATCTGTTGTATCGGTGAAAGTGCAGGACAGCCCTCGGTCTCGGAATACTTTTTCTATCA
>PWDX01000085.1 GCA_003553245.1 Phycisphaerae bacterium | reverse complement strand
TGGCAAACTTGCTTATCTTTCATAAATTTAACTACTCAAAAAGTGAAATGCCATTTATAATAGATATTATTAAATCTTGCAACCATTAGTATTCAAGGAGGGCAGGCAAAATGTCTTACATCCGAAAATTGATCATAATTAGCTGCCTGGCTATTATTTTCGTTTCAGGTTGCGCAGTCAACCCAATTACCGGCAAAACCGAGCTTATGCTGTTATCCCCTGATCAGGATATTGAGATCGGTCAAGCTTATGCACCGGAAATCAAAGAGCAGCTTGGCGGCCCCATCGACGATCATCAACTGCAGCAATATATCAACAGAGTAGGCCAGTCAGTAGCAGCCACCAGCCACAGACCCGAAATGCCGTATGAGTTCACAGCGGTGAACGAGGAATCCTTAAATGCCCTCGCGCTGCCCGGCGGGCCTATTTTTATAACAAAAGGAATGCTTTTGCAGCTTGAAACCGAGGACCAGCTTGCCGGCATCCTTGCACACGAAGTCGCCCATGTCGTTGCAAGACACGGCGCCGCCCAGATGAGCAGACAAATCGGAATGGACATTGTACTAAGCGCCGTTGTCCGAGACGAAGCGCCAAGAGGAGCGATGACTGTCGCACAGGTAGGCCGCCAAATAATCAACCTAAGCTACAGCCGAGACCAGGAAAGACAATCAGACATAGCCGGAATCGACTATATGGTGGAGGCGGGTTACAATCCTTATGGAATGCAGCAGGTAATGGAAATGCTCGAGCAGGCCGCGGGCGTCAGATCAATTGAATTTCTCTCAACCCACCCATCGCCGGAAAACAGAGTCCAGTACATTAACGCCAGAATCCGCGAGAGATATCCTCAGTTTGACAATGTTCGCACTCGCACGCAGGACTACAATCGCAATGTGCTGGATCGACTTAACTGAACCTGGCGTTATAGGATATTGTTGGCGATACCTCGGCTTTTATAAAAATCAGCTAATAGATGTGATCCGACCGGGCTCCTCAGGCATTGCTGTCCGGGAAGAAAGGTAAATAGACTCTACCAAAACCATATTTCGTATATTCTCAGCTATGGTGTTCATCGGCTCATGCTTTTCATCATCGCCCGTAACAGTCTTGGCGAAATCCTCAAGCATTCGCCGTATAAGCATCTGCCGGTCTTCATTAAAATGCGAATCCTTTTCAAACGATCCGTCCGCCCCGATAACTGTAAGAAAATCCCTACCTGCCTTGACAACTTTATCCCGGCAGTATATCGCGATATGTTCCTCGGCCGCTCCGACGCCGCGAACCGTAGTCACCTCCCCGAAAATGGTGTCGCCGTATTTCAGAAGGGCGGCAGCAACATCCTCTGTCCGGTAAAGTCGTTGCTGGCGATCACCTGCCAGGCTCGTAGCCAGTGAATATACCTGCTGCGGCAAGCCAAAATTCCACACTAACTGATCAATTACTTCATAGCAATTATGCAGCAAAACTCCGCCCCCGGCCACCTTCGGGTCGCGCTGCCACTTCGCGAGTTCGCCGCAGCCCGATCCGCAAAAAGCCTTGATAAGAAAAACCTCTTCACAACCCTCACGCTCAAGTATTTCACGAACACCGCCATAGCCCGATGAAAAACGCCCCATATTCGCTACTGTAATGTCGCCTTCGCTTTTTTCAGCAAGCTTCGCCAACGCAGAAGCTTCCTCATAGCTCTTGGCAAGAGGGGGGTGCTTGAGAATATGATAATTCTCTTCCAAAGCAAGCGTAAGATATTCCTGGCCTTTGGCTATTCCCCGAGCCGGTACCAGACAATCGGCCTCGCTTTGAATAATCAATTGACGATAATCATCAAACCATCCGCAATCATAGCCTCCGGCCGTCTTTTCAGCAAGTTCGCTATCCTCATCCGCCACAGCCGAGACTTCAAACCCCTCAAGCCGGTTAACCGCCTCCAGCACAGAAACCGTAAAGTCATCAATACCAAGAACCGCGACTTTCAGCGAATCCATAAAAATTCCCTCATAGCAAAAATCCGTCCGGCAATGTTAAAGAATGACTAATCAGCATTCTTTGGCGGCACGATAAAATGTTCAGGCACAGTAAACTGCGAGCAAAGCAGCACAACCTCGTTGTGAACCTTGCCAAGTATATTTTCATCATCAATATTTTCGACAACCGTATTTATAAAATCAGCGATTTGTCGAGCCTGCTCCTGTTTCATTCCGCGCGTCGTAATCGCAGGCGTTCCGATTCGAACACCGCTGGGCTTAAACGGCGGAGCCGGGTCGTTTGGTATTGAATTAGCGTTGGTAACAATTCCCGCATGGTCCAGTGCTTTGGCGACCTTCTTGCCGGAGACATTTTTATTGCGGAGATCAAGCAATATAAGATGATTATCCGTTCCGCCGGTAACCAGCTTAAAACCATGCTCCATAAGCCGCTCTGCCATTGCCTTGGCGTTATCTATCACCTGCTTGGCATAAGCCTTAAACTCCGGCGTATCAGCCTCGGCCAGCGCGACCGCTATCGCCGTCATTGTATGCATATGAGGCCCGCCCTGAAGACCCGGAAATACCGACTTATCAATTGCCTTGGCAAGTTCCTCCGTGCAAAGAAGCATACCTCCACGAGGGCCGCGCAGCGTTTTGTGGGTTGTGGTAGCAACGATATCGGCATGGGGCACAGGGCTGTTGTGGTAACCGCCGACAACCAGGCCGGAAATGTGAGCGATGTCACTAATATGATATGCCCCGACTGTCCTGGCGATTTCTCCAAAAGCCTTAAAATCTATGTTCCTTGGATACGCGCTGGCACCGCTTACAATAACCTTTGGCTTATGCTTTTTCGCAAGATCCTCTATAAGATTATAATCCAGCATATCCGTATCCGGGTCAAGTTCATAAGCCGCCGATTTGAATATCTTGCCCGTATAACTAACTTTCCAACCGTGCGTCAGGTGTCCGCCTGCCGGCAACGCCAGTCCCATTATCGTATCCCCCGGCTCCATAACCGCCAGATACGCCGCCAGATTCGCCACCGAGCCCGAATATGGTTGAACATTGGCGTGGTCGGCCTTAAAGACTTTCATAGCCCGATTCCTTGCGACAGTCTCTATCAAGTCCGTTACCTGCTGACCTTCATAATAACGCTTACCCGGATAACCTTCAGAATACTTATTAGTCAGACAGCTTCCGCTGGCAAGCATCACCGCCT
>PWDX01000103.1 GCA_003553245.1 Phycisphaerae bacterium | reverse complement strand
CGCCGGACTAAAAAGTTTCTAAAGACCACCAGCGAGTTTTATTTGGGAGCCAATTATGACAAAGCCAACTATTAGGTTCCTGCTTTTCCTTATGTTAAATCGTATATAATACTCAGTGTCCCCGCACTGTCGTTCTTGTCATGCTGCGGCTCTGCCTGAAAGTGTTTTTACAGAAAATAATCGCCGTTGCATAATTTCTTAAAATAGTTTTGACAATTTGTTTATTTGCTTATATAATTCGTTATATGGCAAAATATAATAATATTAATCTGGCTGAGTTAACGCAGCTTGCCTCTGCTCTTTCGGATGCAAGCCGTGTCAGGGCATTTATGGCGCTTACGCAGGGAGAGCTTTGCGTTTGTCAAATAGTGGAGTTGCTGGGGCTTGCCCCTTCGACGGTAAGCAAACATATGGCGGTGCTGTGCCAGGCAGGATTCGTACAGTCTCGCAAGCAGGGCCGATGGGTGTATTATTCTGTATCACCGAACCTCTCGACAGCAGCGATATGTCAAATGCAGCAGTGGGTAACGAATAATCTCAAAAACGATGGCACTGTTAAGCAGGATCGAAAAAAACTCAGGGCTATAAAAAAAATGGATACGGAGCAGTTATGCAAAAATCAGAGAAAAGGCTGAAAGTATTGTTCCTGTGTACGGGCAATTCCTGTCGCAGCCAGATGGCAGAGGGCTGGGCAAGACACCTTAAAAGTGATGTTATCGAGGCATATTCAGCGGGCGTTGAGACACACGGCATGAACGAAAAGGCAGTGAAAGTTATGGCCGAGGCAGGAGTCGATATATCCTCGCACCGCTCAAAGCATCTGGACGAGATTAAGGATGTTGGATTCGATTATGTTGTTACGGTATGTGACAACGCTCACGAAAGCTGTCCGATTTTCCCGGGAAAGACAAAGGTTGCGCATGTCGGCTTTGATGATCCGCCGCGGCTTGCCAAAGATGCTGTGACCGAGCAGCAAGTGCTGGACATTTATCGGAGGGTTCGTGATCAGATAAAGGGATTTGTAAAAAAACTGCCTGCTTGTCTTGAGCAGAAAAACTGAAGCACTCATGCACTGAAATAACATGATAAACAAAAATAAAACCGGCAAATTGGATAGAAAGGTTAAAAGTATGGATTCAAATATTAAGGAGTTGATAGCTATTGGCGCCTCGGTGGCGTGTAATTGTCATCCATGTGTTAAGTTTCATACCGCTAAGGCTCGCGAAATGGAAGTCTCCGAGGCAGATATAAAGCAAGCATACCGGGTTGGAAAAATGGTTCGCAAGGGAGCCGCCAGCCAGATGGATGATCTGATTGACCAGATAGGCGAATAAGGAGAAAAGTATGGCTGAGAATATTACGATTACAGAAAAGACCAAAGGTTTGAATGTATTTGAGAAGTATCTGACACTCTGGGTCGGGTTGTGCATTATAGCAGGCATAGTCCTGGGCAGACTTGCTCCGGGTCTGGCTGAGTCGCTGGACGCGATGGCGATTTATGTTGACGATGCTCCGGTGGTGTCTATTCCGATTGCCATCGCCCTGTTTTTTATGATGTTTCCGATAATGGTAAAGATTGACTTTGGCGAGGTCATCAGCGCAGGCAAAAGTCCCAAGCCCGTCTTGCTGACACTGATAGTCAACTGGGGTATCAAACCATTTACGATGTTTGCCATAGCCACATTCTTTCTTGGCTATGTTTTCAGAGGCTTCATACCCGGTACGGAAATAGTTACAGACGGCACAGAGGTCGAGCTTTTCCGCTCATACATATCCGGTGCCATTTTACTTGGCATTGCTCCGTGTACTGCGATGGTGCTCATGTGGGGCCATCTTGCGCGAGGTAACCAAGGCCATACTTTGGTGATGGTGGCCATTAACTCACTTACCATGCTGGTGCTGTATGGTGTGCTGGGCGGTTGGCTACTGGGTGTAAACGAGATGCCTGTGCCATGGGAAGCCCTGCTGCTTTCGATAGGTATTTATGTTGCACTGCCTCTGATAGCAGGTTATTTCACGCGAAAGTGGATAATACAAGCCAAAGGTCTGGTGTGGTTCGAGGCCAAATTTTTGCATTATCTGACTCCGGTGTCGGTTATTGCCTTACTTGGCACATTGATTCTGCTGTTTTCGTTCAAAGGCGATACGATTATTGAAAATCCGCTTACGATTGTATGGATTGCGATTCCGCTGTTCATTCAGACTGTGCTTATTTTTGCGATTACTTACTTTATCGCTAAACTGCTGCGTTTTACTTATGAAGACGCGGCGCCTACAGCCATGATCGGTGCCAGCAACCACTTCGAAGTCGCCATAGCGACGGCTACCATGCTTTTTGGCCTTGGCTCAGGGGCGGCCCTGGCAACAGTGGTTGGCGTATTGATAGAGGTACCTGTAATGCTGATGCTTGTAAAATTCTGCGTAAGGACATCGCATTGGTTCCCCAGGGTGGCTCAACAGGAAGCGACAGGTAAAGAAGCAGCCGTCGAGATTGCGTAACGGTGCGTCAAGATTTCAGCCGGCATGTACGGACTCACTAAACAGCCACTATTTGCCAGATGAGATAGTGGCTTTTGTGCTAAAAATCTATTTGTAATTTTCGGTTTTATGACGAATTATCTGGCCCTGCACCATATATATAACATCCTCAGCTATATTTGTTGCATGGTCGCCGATTCTTTCCAGGTGGCGAGAAACCGAAAGTAAATGTATGAGCGATTCTATCTGATTGATGTTTTCACGAATCGAATCCTGCACCATAAGATACATCTGGCGATTCATAGAATCTACGGCGTCATCACTTTCGCAAACCCTGCCCGCTTCTTCTGCGCTGAAATCAACCAGACTGTCGAGGCTTGTTTTGAGCATTTGTCTGGCATAGCCTGACATTTTTGCGAAATCAAAGGATATGTCCGGCTTCGGCTGCGTTGCTAAAAATTTTCCTCTTTCGGCAATATTTACCGCCAAATCGCCAATCCTTTCGAGATCGTTATTAATTTTTAAGACCGCTATGATAAATCGTAGGTCTGTAGCCACGGGCTGGTACAATGCTAATATTTTGAGGCAGTCTTCCTCTACCTCCACCTCGGTATCGTCAATTCGCAAGTCTTGTTCGATTACCTGAGAAGCCAGATCGGCATCCGCTTGTTCGATTGATTCGGTGGCCTGTTGTACAGCTTGCTCAACAATTGCCCCAAGTGACAAAATCTTTTTTTT
>PWDX01000206.1 GCA_003553245.1 Phycisphaerae bacterium | reverse complement strand
AGCCCCGTCGGACGGCGATACCGACCTGGCGGCCAGTCCCCTCCTGGACGATCAGGACAATGTCATTGTCCCCAATGACATCGACGGCACCGAACGTGACGCTGAAATGCCGTACAAAGGTGCTTATGAGGGGGCCCCGCTCACTGACGACCCCGATCCCGAAATCGCACCGTTTGCCCTGCTCAGTCCCGAAGACGGAGCCGAACTGCTGGTAGCCGGCGAGCCTTCCGATGAAGTGGAAATCAACTGGCAAACCGCTGAATCCGACGATGCGGTGACCTATACCTGGCATCTCGACGTGGGCGGGGGCGACTTCGACGATCCCGTCGCCAGCCTTCCGGCCGACAATGACGGCCAGGACACCCGCATCACCCTTACCATGGGGGACATCGACCAGCTTCTCGATGACAACGGCGTGGCTGTCGGCGATACCCTGGAGGCCGACTGGACGGTAACCGCCGAGGCCGGCGATGTCATCGAATTTGCAGAAGAGCCTTTTGCCATTGATCTGGTGCGCGGTGAGGTTCAGATGCTGGTTGATGCCGAAACCATCTTTGAACGCACCGCAGCCCGGGAAAACCTGCCTGAGTGGTTCGGAGCCAACACCGAGCGTGGCATCGCCCACATCCAACAGGGCGAGGACAGCTATCTGCTGATCGCTTCGGCCCCGGCGTTTTCCGATGATGTGACCGTATACATTATCGATGCCGAGACCGGTGAGGATGCCGGCGAGCTTGATCTGACGGGGTATCCCGAGGTGGGCACCTTCCAGCTCAGTGATGTCATGGTCAGCGAAGACGGCAAAATCTTCCTGCCCAACTATGGCGAGAATGTCTGGAACGGTTTCCAGGTCCACATGTATGATGACATTGACGACACCCCGACGCTGGTACTGTCGGACTTTGACACCGTCGATGATGACGAGTGGGGACTGTCCCGCGCGGTAAGCCTGGTGGGCAACTTCAGCCTTGGCACGGCCACCGTTTACGGTGTCAGTGACAACGGCAGCAACGCCGTGGCACGCTACACCCAGACCGGACCCGGCCAGGACTTCGATCCCGAACCGGAGATTTTCGAAGTCGAAGACGTAGGTTCAAGCCCGATGGCTTCAGCCGCCGAACCCGGCCACGCCCCGTTCTACTCCACAGGAGCCGGTGAGCCGATACGCAAGTACGATGCCGACGGGGAGCTGCTGGGCGCGATTCCTACGGAGATCGTGGGCACCGGAACCACCCGCGTGTATTTCCTTGGCACCAATGACCAGGGCGATGACTATCTGTCGGTTCTCAATTACGTGGATGCGGTAGGCCATCTGGTCATGGTACCCGACGGCGATCTTGATCAGGCCCGGGTTATTGGCACAACCCCCTCACTGGGTGATGCCGAAAACGCAAATGGCACTGGTGATGTGGATTTCCAGATTACAGAAGAAGGGATCACTGCCCATGTACTGGTGACCAACAACGGTGTGGCCAGCTACGCCCTGGATTACGATACCGGTCTGTTTGAGGAGCCGCTAATCGCTTACGAAAGCATCAGTGAGATGCTTGAAAATGCCGAAGTGGGCGAGATTGCCTATCTGAGCAACGAAGTGATTGTCACCTTTGTGGCGCCCAACTTCCGCAACCAGCATTATCTGTCGGATGAGACCGGAGCTGTTCTGGTCGATGATACCGGCGAGGTGCTTTCCGGACTGTCGCGCGGTGACGGAATCACCGGATTCCAGTTTATCTACGGTGAGTTCGATGACTCGGCACAGCTGAATCCGGTAGAAGACATCGACCCCACTTCCTCGGACAACGAGCTTCCTTACTGGGAGACCACCCTTGCCGATCTGGAGTACGAGGGCGAGCCTCGCCTGGTGCGGGTTGAATACGTAGACTTCCTGGACGAAGGTACCTTCGAAGCTTCCACGAACTACAATATTGTCGACCCAAGCATAGAGGATACGGTAGTCTTCCGGACCCACTTGGGCGATTCCGATGTGATCGGCCAGCCGATACCCGAGGACACCCGCCATGTGACCGGTATTGTTGCCGAGTTCGGTGGCAACCCGCAAATCTATGCTGCCCACTATGATCTGCTTGAAGAGATTATCGAGTACGATGTTGTCTTCAACGTGGACATGAGCCAGGCTGATGACTTCGATCCGGATACCTACGATGTCTACATCGGCGGAAGTCTTGCCGGTGACTGGGCAGAGCCCGGCTCGGATCCGGAGTTCCGTATGGAGCCGGTTGAAGAAGGCTCGGACATCTACACCATCACCCTGCATCTCGAAGAGGGAGACTATGAATACAAGTACTTCCTGATCGATGATGAGCCCGACTGGGATATGGGCGAGTGGCCCGGCGATCCGAACCGATCGGTTTCGGTAACCGCAGACATGAAAGTCAACGATATCTTCGGAGTACAGCCAGATGAGATGGTTGCCCGGGCGCAGATCATCCACAATGCCGCCGATCCGGCAGCTGCGATGGTGGACATCTATCTCAACGATGAGTTGTTTGTCGACAGTCTCGGCTTTCGCGAGGCGACCCCGTATGTCGATGTTCCGGCCAACACGGCCCTGGACATTGCCATCTATCCGGCCGGAGCCGATGCCGGTGATACCGATCCGGCATTCCTTCTGGAAGGCGCCGAATTTGCCCTGGGCGAGACCTACAGCGTGATTGCCAATGGCGTACTCGGCGAGGACTTTGCGGGCAATCCGGAAGGTGTGGAAACCGACTTCAACCTGTTTGTTGTTGAAGATCCGGCCACAGAGGCCGATGCCGAAGAAGTCAGCTTCTTCATCTGGCACGGGGTAACCGATGCTCCCGCAGTTGATGTCTGGGTTGCTGACGGACCGGCACTGGCTGAAGGCGCCGCCTACACCGATGCCACCGACATGCTCACTGTCGATGCCATGATGTACAAGCTTTACCTTGGCCTGGAAGGCGCGGCAGCGACCGGTGATGCCCTGTTCAAGTTCGAGGCTGATCTTGCGGATGCCGGCGGACTGGGCGCAGCTATCCTGGCGTCAGGCTTCCTTGCACCGGAAGACAACCAGGACGGTGAGGAAATCGGATTGCTGGTGGCATTGCCGGATGGCACGACCCTGCTGCTGGATGCCATGGAGCCGACCAGCGGCGAGCAGCTGAGCGACGTTCCGACCGAGTTCGGGCTCGACCAGAACTATCCGAACCCGTTCAACCCGGTAACCACGATCCGCTATCAGGTTCCCGAGTCGGCCAATGT
>PWDX01000028.1 GCA_003553245.1 Phycisphaerae bacterium | reverse complement strand
CTGTTATCTCCCGGTTCTGGGGCAATTGTATGAACAGCGCTCAAATCAGGCAGATCAGCCTCACCGTTTCTGTATCCGGCCCAGCTGAAATCCATTATTCGGTTACCTTCCTCATCCGAATGATATACAAGCCGACCATCTTCATCATAATGCAATATCGATGGCTCATAACCTGCATGCGCTTCATTATCCCCCAGAAAACTCCCAAAAACCCCCGACAACATAACAACAAGACTCACCCACACAACTTTTCTAAACATTCTCAGCTCCAATTAAAACAACACAGCCTCCTAATAGGTTCTTTAGCTCTGATATACCAGATTCGGGCTACTCAAGAAGTTAAAATAACCCCCATTAATTTGGCATATTGTAGCATATTTAAGGGAAATGTCAAAACATTTCTGATCAAGTGGCGATATGACCGAACTCTCAATTCCGGATTATAGAAATATGCCCGGTTAAGGCATCTAAAAAGCGGTAACTACGAACTGCAAGCTCAGGACAAGCCATATCGATCGGTTGGGGTTGAGTAAATTTTCGATTCTCGCTTTTTCCTTGAACTTACCCTGCTTTGCCTAGCATGATTTGCCTAGCAGACGCCTGGCTTCAAGCGTTTGATTCTTTTTTTTGTCCTGATTTAACTGGCTAACTCAAGGTGAAGTTTTTTATTTTCGTTTGTCTGTGAGTAAAAATCAATATAAAAAAACGCCGCGCATAAAGCCCGGCGTTACATCCACCTCGTGCGTTTTATTATGCATAGTTAAATTGCGCTGTCGCCTGCCATAGCAACCGAACCCCCTCGGCTGTCCCAATGAAACTCAGGTTTATTATCTTTGTACCATTGCCGCATGAGCTCGGCATGACCGGAGAAACCTCCGGCACGCACGCTATATTGGAATATCCCGTCCAATTCATGACACAGCACTCTGCGGTAGCTGCCGGGAAGGTTTCGGTCGGTAATCTCCTCCATAAGCCTGTCAAAGCCATCCCATTTGCCTATATCAGCCAGATGAGAGGCTAACCTAACCTTTAGCTCCGGATGCCGGCCGGGTTGTCTCTCAATAATATTCATAGCCATATCGCCGGCTCGAGCCGGCGCCACAGCCGCAAGAATAGATATAAGCTCAGACACTCTTTCCTTAAAACGCCAGGGAACAGGCCCTGAACCGTCTGCGGCGGACATCAGATACTCGATTCTCTGTTCGACCCTCCAGGCAACAGAACTATCGCCACAGTGCGCTAAAAGCCAGGCTCCGGTTGCAAAAAAATCATCTCGGTGCTCGAGGAGATATTCCCCAAGTCGCTGTGCCGAGCCGGTGTTTACATCAATCTGCAGATTTGCCACCGTGCCCCTAAGGTGGAGCATTAATCGCCTTGCATAACCAGGGTCGTCTTCAAAAAGCCCGACTCTTGGGATGGCCGCACCGTGTATAACCAGTATTTCGGCCATATCCGCTTTGCTATATTTGTTTATGCGGCCCGGAAAAAACCGATACTCATCAGCCATCTGGTCCAGCCACATAACCCTAAGACGAGCATCCATCCGTGAAACAGCTTTCCAGGGATCGTGCACCTCGACCTCAAGTGTAGAACTCTGCCACTGAAAATAGCGTATGTCACCCAGCGGATTCCGGCGTATCATCTCAACGCCATGAACAAAATAATTCTGACCGCCGGAGATCACAACCGCACCGTCAGCGGTTATATCTATCACTTTACGAGGTCTGTGCAAGGGCTGATTATCAACAAACTCCGCAGTGCCGTATATCTTAAAACCGGCTACATGAGCTGACAAAACAAGCAAGGCCGCCACAAGTACAGAAACAGCCGTCACTGATTTTTTGTCCAACTGCGACTGAGCGTAATAAACTTCAGCCATAATAATCTCCAATAACAACTTCCCCTATAATATTACGACATAATCTCGACCAAACTTAACCAAACCGCGGCCCCAAAAAAATAGCTGCCGAAAACCTCAAATCAGCTCACGGCAGCGGTACGAATAACAAAAAGAATGAAAAGAAGATTACTCTGCTATCGCCTTCCACGACTCATTAAGGTCTTCGAGCAAACGGATTACATCGTTTATTTTAGCTGTATCCTGTTTGATATTGGCCTGAACCAATTGTCTGTACATAAAATCATAGAGTTGGCGAAGGTTCTCCGCGATCTGCCCGCCTGCTTCAGTATCGAGCACCGAATTCAACTCAGTGATTATGTCCTGAGCGCGAATCATATATCTGTTTCTGGCCTCGTGATTACCGGTCTCTATCTCCTTGAGAGCCAGCTTCAGAAACTTTATAGCACCCTCATACAACAGCACAACCAGCCGACCTTTATTAGCCGTTGATACTGCCGTTTCCTGATATGCCTTCAACTGATTCATAGCAGCCTCCATACTGATAATTTCAGTTTGTTGAGAAACTACCGCCAAACAGAATTAAGATTCGTAAAAAAGGGGAGACAGCCACATGCCGTCTCCCCCGAAAATCCAAATAAAATGCGCCGCCGTTAACCAAGCAGCCCAAGCGCCATCTGAGGCATAGTGTTGGCCTGTGCAAGCATCGCTGTACCTGCCTGTGCCAGAACCTGTGTCCTGGTAAGCTCTGCCATTTCAGAGGCTACATCAACATCCGAAATTCGAGATTCGGAAGCCTGAAGGTTTTCCTCCTGAATGCCGAGAATCGAAATTGTACTTTCAAGACGATTCATCTTATAACCGAACATCGCACGGGCGCCGTCCTTAACATGAATAGCATTTTCGACGGTATTCAGAGCATCCTGAGCAGCTTCTGCCGAGAGAATATTCAGCCCGGCCTGCTCGGAACCGGCATCGAACTGGGCAACTTGTGAACCATCACCGTCAAACGCGAAGGCACCGTCACCATCCCAGTTTCCGCCTAATGATATGGTCATCCCGTCAGCATCGCCGTCTCTGGAATTCAGCTGCAGGTGGTAGGTTTCAGTTTCGGCGTTATAAACCGCTTCGGCGGCGTCATAGGCGAGGTTATTACCCTCAGCGTCAAATCCCAGGCTTTGTGAAGCCTCATTAATCTGAGCCACCGTTTGTGCGAGAGTCGCATCATCGAAATTCGAAACGACAATAGCCTGTTCGTCATCACCGGCGGAATTGGTGAATTGAATTGTAAGCTCATCAGCAGTCCCATCGTTTACTGCAAAATTATCGCTTACATCAGCAACGCCGAAATCTGATACATGCTGCCGGCCGCCTTCACCGGTGTCGATGCCCAGGCCGGCTTTGGTCATATCGACTGTTTCGACATCAATAGTCTCATCGGTGCCGACATGAATTTTTACCTCGCCGCTGTCAGTGTTCATCATCGAGATTTCATTAAATTTCGTCGCGTGGGCAATTCGCTCGATTTCGTTGGCCATTTCCTCGAACTCAGCGTTCATAATCTGACGCTGGCTGAGTGAATAAGAACCAGTTGACGCCTGCTCTGCAAGCTCCATCATTCGGATAAGGTTCTCATTCATAACCGCCATAGCTCCTTCCATTGTCTGGAGCATACTTACACCGTCTTGAGCGTTACGCGAACCCTGACTCTGAATTGCGATTTCAGCACGCATAAGTTCACGAACCGCCAGACCTGCCGCGTCATCCCTTGAGCTGTTAATACGCAGACCCGAAGAGAGTCGCTCGACAGATCGGCCAAGCGCCGAGTATGAATTACCCAAATGGCGCGAGGCGTTCATTGCCATAATGTTGTTTTGAATTGCTAACATAATACTACTCCTTAAAAAGTTTTACACTAAAACGCGTTTTCAGTTTCGGCCGTTGCAAGCCCCACCATTTAAACACAAAAGAACAAGATTTCTTTCCTTACATAGACAATTATCGGCGTGGAAAATAGAAACTTAAGGGCTTTCTTGGCCTCAAAAAGGGCAAAAACACATACGACCTATAATAATGCGACAGTCGAATTGGCAGGCCGAAAAAGGCGAAAAACGGTCGTGAAAAAAAGTTAAAAAATTTTGCTCAAATCAACCATATCCCCCATCTTAACACCAGCAGTTCCCCCAAAAACTATAAGAAGTCCAAAGCTAAAACCGCTATTTTGGTCACGGTTTGTGGTTTTAATAATCGGCTAAAATCCAAAAACCGTGCTTTTGGTTCATTGGCCCCCTGTGCGGTTTGATAATAAAAAAGCTGCCGTAAGCCGGTCAGGCCAACGGCAGCCGCACGGATACGTAAAGAATCCTGTTTACTCTGCTATCGCTTTCCATGCTGCGTTAAGCTCTTCAAGCAGATTGATTACCTCGTCTATCTTTGCGCTATCCTGTCTTATATTTGCCTCGAGCAACTGGCGATACATAAAATCGTAAAGCTGCCTAAAGTTCTTTGCGATCTGGCCGCCTGCTTCGGTATCCAGTACAGAATTCAACTCAGTAATTATGTCCTGAGCGCGAATCATATATCTGTTTCTGGCCTCGTGATTACCGGTCTCTATCTGCTTTTGAGCCAGCTTCAGAAACTTTATCGCACCCTCATATAGCATAACAATCAACTGACCTTTGTCGGCTGTTGTAACTGATGCTTCCTGATATGCCTGCAACTGATTCATAGCAAACCCCATTTTTGTAATCTCAGTTTGTGGAAAATGTGTAAGAATATGATAATAATTGCTTTAAATAACAGGGGAGACAACCAAAGGCCGCCTCCCCGAAAGTTTCGGTAAGACAGGCCGCCTTTAGCCAAGCAGAGTAAGAGCCATCTGCGGCATAGTGTTGGCCTGTGCAAGCATCGCCGTGCCTGCCTGTGCAAGAACCTGCGTCCTGGTCAGCTCTGCCATCTCGGTTGCCACATCCACATCTGAAATTCGAGATTCGGAGGCCTGAAGGTTCTCTTCCTGAATTCCGAGAATTGTAATCGTGCTTTCAAGACGGTTCATCTTATAACCGAACATCGCACGGGCCCCGTCTTTTATGTGAATTGCATCTTCAACAGTATTAAGAGCATCCTGAGCCGCCTCTGCTGTGAGAATGTTCAGCCCGGCCTGCTCTGAACCCTCATCGAAATCGGCGGAAACATCATCCTGGCCGGTAAGACCGCCGGTGGCGGTTACATCGCTGCCCAGTTCTATTGTCATACTGGCCGCGTCGCCGCCTCTGGAGCTTAACTGCAAGTTATAGGTTTCATCGGCTTCATCATAAACGACTTCTGCGGCGTTATAGGCCAGATTATTACCATCGCTGTCGTAGCCCAAACTTTGAGACTCCTCATTAATCAATGCCGCTATCTGGTTTAGAGAATACTCGCCGGCTCCACCGTGAGTAGCGTCGAGCTCTACCACAATCTCTTCTTCACCATCGAATTGAATTGTCAAATTATCCGTATTTTCGCCGTCATTGTCAATCGTGACCCAAGTGTCGGAAGCATCAGCTACACCGTGGTCGGATACATGACGCCAACCGCCGTCACCAGTTTCGATGCCCAGGCCGTCTTTGGTCATATCAACAGTGTTGACATTAATGGTTTCTTCGGTGCCTACATGAATCTCAACGCTGCCGGTGTCGCTATTGAGCATCGCGATTTCGTTAAACTGTGTTGCGTGGGCAATTCGCTCGATTTCGTTGGCCATTTCCTCAAACTCAGCGTTCATAATCTCACGCTGGCTTTGTGAGTAAGAACCCGTGGCTGACTGCTCTGCAAGCTCCATCATTCGGATAAGGTTCTCATTCATAACAGCCATCGCCCCTTCCATTGTCTGGAGCATACTGACGCCGTCCTGTGCGTTACGAGCTCCCTGTCCCTGAACGGCGATTTCGGCACGCATAAGTTCGCGAACCGCAAGACCGGCGGCGTCATCTTTGGCGCTGTTAATACGCAAACCCGAGGAAAGCCGCTCAACCGAATTGCCCAGCGCCGAATAGGACCTGCCCAAATGACGCGAGGCGTTCATTGCCATGATGTTGTTTTGAATTGCTAACATGATTTAAACTCCTTTAAGATTCTTTACGATAAACATGCATTTTTAACCCGTTACAAAACCACTAAATATGCGAAAGAACACAATTTCAATTACCTTTCACAGACAGTTATCGCTGGGTCCGGTAAGAACTTAAGAATTTTTTCGGACTTTATGATATTTTTCGGACTAATTGCCGTTTTTCGGACTTGCAGGCGGCAAAAAAACATGACCTATAATAACCCAAAATCTGCGTTGATAGCCCAAAAACGCCGAAAATAAAACTCCGATAACCAGTAGTACCCGCCGCTTTGAAATTTTATACAACGACGCTTCAAGCATTCACCGGCTGCATTCAGAACCACAAAAATTCTCTGACGAGGCTTTATGTTTTGCCAGCCGGAGCCTTGCCTTATTTTGGTTTTATGGCATATAAGATGTGAGATATTGCCGTGCCCCCCTCACTAACCCGATGACTTAGACGCTAATAGTCTGTAAAGACGGATTTTTCACACGAACAACTGCGCCAAATCACAAGCGGCTAAGCGATAGCGATAACCGCCGCCAAAGAACCTATCGACAGCACAGAGCTTATTACGATAATGTCCGCAGCCATGTTGCTGTCACTTTCTAATTGGTCGGCCAGAACTAAAGTCGAAACCGCCGCCGGGACAGCCAGCAATATCAACGCTACATGCATCTGGCCTGCATCGAGTCCCATCGCTCGGCCTATGATAAAACCCACCAGAGGACCAATAACTATTTTTATAACCGATGACCAGATTGCGGCATGTGAAAATATTCCGCTTTTTCTACCGGTTATTGTCGCGCCGGTGGCGATAAGCGCAAGCGGCAGAGCCATCTGAGAGGTGGAGTTGAAAGCCCGCTGTATCGCCCAAGGCAGCTCTAAGCCGGTAAGAGCCCAGAGAACACCGGCAGCGCAGGCAATAATAAAAGGATGTGTTATCAGCTGGCGTCCCACTCTCAAAGGCACATATCTGTCGAGCTTATTTTGGCCTGCCAGCAGAACAACCACCGAGCCTACGCTATATATTGGAATTATCATCGCCAGAACAAGCACCGCGATTTGAATCGTTTGCTGATCGTCCACGCCGGGCAGTTCCGCCAGGCTATAGGTCAATACGGGCAGACCCACATAAACCGTATTGCCGTGAAAAGTCCCCTGCACAAAAGCGCCTACACATCGCCCGCCTATCTTCAGAACAGCCGCTGCAATATAAGCTACAGTCACACAGACCAAAAAGGCGGCAACCATAACGATAAACGGCCCGGTTGCCCGGCCAAGGTCATAGGCGGCAGTAGCAACCTCAATAAATAAAAGGGCCGGCAATCCGATCCAATACACAAGTTTATTAATCCCACCAACTAAATCACCGGACAGAAAGTCACTCTTGCGCAGGACAAAGCCAAGCCCTATCAGAAGAAAAACCGGAACCAATGTATTAACAATATGCATAAAAAGATTGTCAGGGTAAAATCAAATATGGTCAAGTGATTTTTGAAGTATACAATTTATCAAAATCACCGAAAGCCATATTTATTTGCGGCAGCCAAATCTCACAACAAAAATGCCCTGCCCGCGATATATACGAACAGGGCAAAATGTAAACCTTCAGATTTGCCGGTAATTCGTTACCGCCCGATCGCCTTGGCCACGCCTTCACCGTAGGCAGGGTCAGCTTTTGCAAAGTGGGCTATCATCTTATCCTGCAATTCTTTGGATACCTTTTTAAGACTGCCGGCGATGTTCTGGCAAAGACGCTGCTGATGCTCCGGCGTCAACAGCCCGAACAGATTGCCCGGCTGGACATAATCGTCATCGACGCCGCGTTTTTGCTCGTACCAGTCGGCATTTCCGTTGATTTTCAGCGGCGGCTCACGGAATGATGGATCTTCCTTAGGCCCGCCGAAGCTGTTGGGCTCATAATTAACCGATGCTCCGCCGTTGCCGTCAAACCGCATCGCCCCGTCACGGTAGTAGTTATGCACAGGACACTTCGGGCGATTTACCGGAAGACTCTCATAGTTAACACCCAGCCGATAGCGGTGAGCGTCAGAATACGAGACTATGCGTGCCTGAAGCATCTTATCCGGCGAAAAAGATATGCCCGGAACGACATTGCCCGGCGAAAACGCCGACTGCTCAACCTCAGCAAAATAGTTTTCCGGATTGCGATTCAGCTCCATTACGCCCACCTCAATCAGCGGATAATCGCCGTGCGGCCAGACTTTTGTCAGGTCAAACGGATTCCAGCGATAATTCTCGGCCTCTTTCTCCGGCATAATCTGAACTTTCAAAGTCCATTTAGGACAATCCCCCTTTTCAATGGCCTGCATTAATTGCTTGGTATGATAGTCCGGGTCGCTGCCGGCAAGGCGGTCGGCTTCGTCCTGCATGAAACACTCGATACCCTGCTGGGTCTTGAAGTGGAACTTCACCCAGAAGCGTTCATTTTTGGCATTGATAAAACTGTATGTATGACTGCCGTAGCCATTCATATACGGAATGCCTTTAGGTATGCCGCGATCGGAAAACAGGATAGTAACCTGATGTAGCGATTCGGGCACCTGCGACCAGAAATCCCACTGCATCGTGTCATTTTTGGCGTTCGTTTTCGGGTCGCGTTTCTGGGTATGAATAAAATCCGGAAATTTTATCGCATCGCGAATAAAAAATGTCGGCGTGTTATTGCCAACAAGATCCCAGTTGCCTTCCTCGGTATAAAACTTCAGCGCAAAACCCCGTACATCGCGAACCGTATCGGCAGAGCCTTTTTCACCGGCTACTGTCGAAAATCTACCAAACATCTCGGTTTTCTTGCCGACCTCGGAGAAAATCCCGGCCTTGGTGTATTTAGTGATGTCATTGGTGACGGTAAATGTGCCGTATGCCCCGGCAGCCTTGGCGTGCACAACCCGCTCCGGGATACGCTCGCGGTTGAATGTTGACAGCTTCTCCAGAAGATAATGATCCTGAAGCAAAGTCGGCCCGCGCTCCCCTGCGGTTAATGATGTCTGATTATCCGGGACGGGAATTCCAGCCGAAGTGGTCAATTTTTTTGGCTTATCCATTTTGTATTCTCCTGTAAATTATTAAAATCTTCCTCTTATGTTCTACACATCGAAAGAGCCGCTGCACTTTGAAAAGGATAAAACAATCCTCCCTTTTCCCGTTGCGGTTCAATTTACTGTAAAATCAGGCAATCGCCTGTTTTCACCAGAGTCATAATATAGGAGTTAATCCTATTTGTCCAGAGAAATCTGAATTTTTTTACTGTTGCTCTGCCGGCAGCGTTTTATTAATCAGCATCTCGGCTCCAAGCTGGCCGCAGGCGGCCTTTATACCCGAGCCTTTTTTCAATCTGACGGTGGTTTCGATGCCCTTATCCGTAAGCAGTTTCGAGAACCGTTCTATGCTTTTTCGCTCGGCAGGACGCATTTGACAACCCGGATGCGGGTTATACTCGATCAAGTTGACATTGCATTTTATGCCCTTGATAAGCTTGCCCAGCATTTCAGCGTGAGCAGAGGTTTCGTTAAAATCTTTTATCATTACATACTCAAATGTTACGCGGTTGCCGGTTTTGCTCTGGTAGGATTTGACGGCTTGCATAAGCTCGCGCAGCGGATACTTTTTGTTGACCGGCATTATTTTGCCTCGAAGCTGACCTGTCGGCGCGTTCAGTGAAACAGCAAGACGAGGCTGAATGTCCTCATCCCCGAGGCGTTTTATGCAGGGGATTATTCCGCAGGTGCTTATGGTTATCCTGCGGGCGCCGAGGTTTCTGCCTTTGCTGTCGTTTAGTATCCGCACCGAACTCATCACCGCGTCATAATTCAGCATCGCCTCGCCCATTCCCATATATACCACATTGGTAACGGCGGGGCCGTTCTGTTCGACCTTGTAAAGCTGGTCAACGATTTCTCCGGCGGTCAGGTTTCGCTGGATTTTCAGCTTGGCCGTGGCGCAAAACGCGCAACCCATCGCGCAGCCAACCTGCGTGGATATGCACAGCGTCCGCCGGCCCTGCTCGCTTATCAGCACCGACTCGATGGCAAGCCCATCTTCCAGTGCGAACAGATACTTAACCGTGCCGTCACGATCACGAAGCTTTTTCTCCACACGCAGGCTTGATATGTAATAGCTCTGCTCGATCAGATCCTGCCGCATTGGTTTTGGCAAAGGGGTGATGTCGGCTATGTCGCAGACTTGTTTTTTATGAACGAAGTCAAAGATATAACCGGCGTGAAACTTCTTATAGCCTCGCGCTGCCGTCAGGGCGGCAACTTCGTTAATTGTCATTGATTTAAGGTCTTTTTGCATAAGTTTTCTTATCCTTGAATCCAGCGAATCAGCGTGCCGATATCATAAACAGTTTACGCTATTTTTTCACCGTCAACAACCAATCATTCTGACAGTAAAAGCTGTCAAACTGACAGCCTTCAATCGCTTAGAATGTATGGAGAAGGCCTTAGGATTGCCTAAAAGGGCTTTTGAGAAATTGGCACAAGCTTTGCATATTGTATTAATGGACAGGCAAAAAAGCCTGAAAACCGGCGCCGGAAGATAAGTAATAAGAGATAGATGTTTAAGGATAAGGATTGTTTCGAGGTTTAAAACAAAGGTGTATTGTAAAACTGATTAGTGAAAGATTAACTTTAGGGAGGTGATAATTATGGCTATAGTACCGTTTAGAAGAAGAGGTCGTTCGGATATTGGCAGGGGAAGAGGCGATATGGATGATGTCCTAAACCGTTTCTTCAGTGATGTTGGCTGGCCTTTCGCCGGAGCTAATGAGATGACAGCATGGCCGAATTTGGATGTCGCTGAAAGAGAAAATGACATCCTCGTAAAGGCCGAAATGCCGGGACTGGCTCCCGATGATATTGATATATCAGTCCATGGCAACATCGTCAGCATTAGCGGCGAAAAGAAAGAGGCCGAAGAGGACAAAAAAGAAGGCTACTACCATGTCGAGCGAAGCTACGGCAGCTTCCGAAGGGATGTTACACTGCCCACTGAAGTTGACCCGGATAAAGTAAACGCAGAGATGAAAAACGGAGTTCTAACCGTCACGCTGCCCAAAGCCGAAAAGGCAAAGACCATCAAAGTCAAGGTCAAAGGGCAGTAACTTACAAGTTCACACCAGCACTCCGCATAGTGCCGCCGGCCAATCCTCCGCTGGCGGCATTTATTATTTGTGCATATCTTGCAGGAAAATTTCATTGGCAGCAGCGCCATAGTTTGGTATATACACCCCTTTCAAAGCAAAGCACACAGGAACGAACATAATTGGACGAAGCGAAAATGCCGACCGAAATACTGCTGCCAAAACTGGGTGAAACAATGGAATCGGCGACTGTTGCGCAGACGCTGGTTGGCCTTGACGAGTTCGTTAAAAAAGGTCAACCGCTCTTTGAAATCGAGACCGACAAAGCCGCTATGGAAATAGAATCTCCCGAGGGCGGTTATGTTAAGCATATTCTCGTTTCCGCCGGCAGCGATATACCGGTCGGAGCAGTGATGATGATTCTCGGCCAGAAAGATGAAGAGATTTCCGCAGAATTTGCCGAGTCACTGAAAACCGACTCACTTCAAAAAAGCCGTGAACACTTTATGGCCCAGGCCGAGCATTTCGCCGACGATACCGAAATCACTGACGCCGAACTTAAAGAGGGCGTCGAAGCTCAGCGAACATTAAGCACGGCAAAGCTGAAGCTCGGCGATACAATTGAACTTAGCAGATTCCAAAAGCTTACCGCCCGGCGAATGCTGCTGTCCAAAAGACAGATACCTTGCTTTTATTTAACAGCCAAAGTTGATATGACCAACCTTGCCGGGCTGCGCGAGGAAATAAATCAAAGCGGCGACATTCGCGTCGGCTACAATGATTTCGTGATTAAAGCGATGGCGGTGGCACTGCAAAAATATCCGCTTATGACAGGTCAGATAGAGGGTGATTTTATCAAACTGGCCGAAGATATAAATATCGCGCTTGCGGTAACGGTAGCCGATGATTTGATTGCGCCGGTGATTGAAAGTCCCGACAAAAAAACAATACCACAGATAGCCGCCCAAAGCAGAGAGCTTATAGCCAGAGCAAACGAAAATAGGCTTGCCCTGGCCGACCTGGAGGGAGCCTGTATAACTTTAAGCAATCTCGGGGGTTACGGAATTGACGCCTTTATCCCGATAGTCGTTCCGGGTCAGGCGTCCATACTGGGATTGGGCAGGATAATCGAAACCCCTATGCCGGAAAAAGCTGATTTTGCAGTGCGGAAAATAATGAAAGTCACCCTCTCAGCCGACCATCGTATCATAAACGGAGCATACGCAGCGGAATTCCTCGATGCGATACGCTATTTACTTGAGGCGGCCGATTTCGATTACGGCAGTTAATCTATATCTTCGATGTCCGGCTCTTCCTCATCCAAATCGGGTAAAAACTTATCAATAAGATCTATTATTTCAAGTGTCTTTTTGATTTGTTCGTCCCAGATAAGGTTCAAAGACGGGCATGTTCGTGAATTAAGCTGCCCTGCCAGCATAGTCTGGATATGTCTTTTCGCCTGGGTAATAACCGCAAAAGTTTGTTTCTGCGTTTTCTGATCCACCCCGAAAACACTGATATAGACATCAGCCTTTTTCAAATCAGGCGTCATTTCAACCCGAGTGACACTGATAAGTCCTTCGATGCGCGGGTCGTTGAGCTGATTTAAAATAATATCACTGAGCTCTTCTTTTACGACACTGCCGACTTTTTTCTGTCTTCTGGATTCGGTCTGCATGGCGTGCCTCCCCAAAAAATAATAACTGATACCAAAAGCTTAGATTCGCCGGATTAATCCAGCGTTCTGGCGACTTTTTCGATGGTGTAGAAAATTATCGTATCGTCTATCTTGACATCATCGTATTTGCGCAGCTTCACGCCGCATTCATAGCCGGCCCTGACTTCACGAGCGTCATCTTTGAAACGCTTCAGCGATTCCAATGTCAGATTATCGCGAATGACTATGTTATCACGAACAAGTCTGGCTTTGGCGTCTTTGCGAGCCACGCCGTCAGTAACATGGCAGCCCGCTATCGTTCCAAGGCGTGATACCTTGAAAGTTTCTCTTACCACCGCTTTGCCAAGCTGTTTTTCTTTTTCTTCCGGTTCGAGCATACCGGCCATAGCTTTTTTGAGTTCTTCGGTAATTTGATAAATAATGTTATATAATCTTATCTCGACGCCTTTTTCTTCGGCAAGTTTCTCGACCTGACTTTCGGGAACAACATTAAAGCCGATAATAATCGCGTTAGAAGCCTCTGCCAGGACTACATCGCCTTCGGTAATACCACCCGGAGCCGAATGGAGGATTCTAACTTTCACCTCATCAGTGCTGAGGTCGTTGAGATAATCATTGAGCACATCGACCGAGCCCTGGACATCAGCCCGAATAATGACATTCAGCTCTTTGACACTGCCGGCTTCTATCTGCGAGAATAGGTTATCAAGCGTAACCTGCGTTCGTTTGGCAAGCTTATCTTCGCGCTCGCGGTGCTCTTTTTCTTCTGCGGCGGTTTTGGCCCGGTTAATGTCCTCCAGAACATAAAACCTGTCACCGGCATCGGCAACATCATTTAACCCAGTAACTTCGACAGGCATCGCGCTGTGCGCCGACTTAACAGTTTTGCCAGAACTCTCGCGAAGTGTTTTTACCCTGCCGTAAGCTCTGCCCGCAAGAACGACATCGCCGGTTTTGATTTTCCCTTCTTTGACCAGTAAGGTAGCCACCGGCCCTCTCGTAGTTGACATTTGCGCCTCAACAACCCAGCCTGTTGCAGGAATAGTGTTGTCGGCTTGCATCTCAAGCAACTCTGCGGCAAAGTCAAGATGTTCCAGCAAATCCTCGACTCCTTCGCCGGTAACAGCACTTGTTTTGATAACATCGGTATCGCCTCCCCATTCGATAGGAGTAAGCTCATGCTCTGCAAGCTGTGCGTATATGCGGTTATAATCCATACCCGGCAAATCACATTTATTCAGAGCTACGATGATTTTTACCCCGGCAGCCTTTGCGTGATGAATCGCTTCGATTGTTTGCTGCATAAGCCCGTCATCAGCCGCAACTACCAAAACAACAATATCCGTCATATTCGCTCCGCGCGCCCGCATCGCGGTGAACGCTTCGTGACCCGGGGTATCGAGAAATGTCACGGTATGGCCTTTGATTGTAACCTGATAGGCGCCGATGTGCTGGGTTATTCCGCCGTGTTCAGTAGCGGTAACCTCTGTCTTGCGGACTTTGTCCAGCAGAGATGTTTTACCGTGATCGACATGCCCCAGCATTGTAACAATTGGCGCTCGTCTGGTCATATT
>PWDX01000258.1 GCA_003553245.1 Phycisphaerae bacterium | reverse complement strand
TGTCGCTGATTCCTGATTATATTTCAAGAAAGCATGGCGAAAAGTGGACTACACCTCACCCTATAATGACCGAAATTCTGCAGGAGACTTACGGCATTATGGTCTATCAGGAACAGGTGATGCGTATAGCCAATCGCCTCGGTGACATCCCGCTGCGTGAAGCCTATAAGATGATTAAGGCTATTTCCAAAAAGAAACACAAAATCATCGCCGCTGCTAAGGAAAAATTCATCCTCGGCTGTAAAGAAAAAGGCCTTTCCGAAAAACAGGCAACTGAAATCTTCGAACTTATTGAAAAATTCGCAGGCTACGGCTTTAACAAATCGCACTCCACAAGATACGCATTCGTGGCCTATCAGACAGCCTGGCTAAAAACACACTATCCCGTTGAATTTATGGCCGCTCTGCTGACGCTGGAAATGGGCAACACTGAAAAAGTCGTGGACTATATTTCCGAAGCGGCGTCGATGGGCATCGAAATCCTGCCGCCGGATATTAATGAATCGATGGTCAACTTTACGCCCATCTATAAGCTCGACGCTCAGCAGAAACAGCACCGCGTCATACGCTTCGGCCTTGCGGCCGTAAAAGGCGCAGGCGAAAGAGCCGTACAGCAGATAATTGAGGCCCGCCGGGAGGTAGAAAAATTCCAGAGTCTCTTCCACTTCTGTGAGAATGTTGATCTGCGCGCAGTAAACAAGTCCGCAATAGAAGCGCTAGTCAAGGCCGGTGCATTCGACCATCTCGGCGGAAACCGCGCTCAGATGGTAGCGGGGCTTGAAAACGCCATCCAGGCAGGCTCACAGTTCCAGTCCGACAAACAAAACGGGCAGATGAACTTTTTTGATGCAGGGTCGACCAAATCCGACTATTCAAAAGACCACGAACGCCTGCCGCAGGTGCCGCCCTGGCCTGAGCAGCTTATGCTCCAGCACGAAAAGGCTGTCTTGGGCTTTTATGTAACCAGTAACCCGCTTTCGCACTGTGCTGAAATCATAGACCTGTATTCTTCTAAAAACACTTCTAAGCTTGAAGACGCTCAGGATGGCGAAGATGTTGTCATTGGCGGAATGATAGCTAAAATTCGTTACCATGTCACCAAAAAAGGCAAAACCGCCGGTGCGAAAATGGCTGTCTTTATCCTCGAAGACCCGCAGGGCCAGGTTGAGTGCGTGCTATTCCCCGCTAAGCTGAAAAAGTTCGCCGATTACCTCGAACCGGATAAGGTTATTTTCGTTAAAGGGAAAATCGATCGCCGACGCGAAAAACCCAATATTATCGTTGCTGAGCTTATAGAACTGGACAATGTCCACGAAAAAATTGCCCATAACCGCGTCCGCCTTATTATAAACTCCCCGGATGTTACAAAGCCAAACATTGAAAAAATAAAATCTCTCTGCCTGCACCACAAAGGCCAAAGCCCTGTTTACCTGACTATAAGAACCCCTAAAGGCAGAGTACACACCGAAGCGGGCCGAAAATTCGCCGTAAAACCGGACATAGAATTCTGCCGGCAAATCCGTCAAATCGTAGGCCGAAAAAACCTCCAACTAACCGGCTAAAATTGCCGATGCTGACTTTATTGCGCGCAGGTTGTTCGGGTCGCTGGCATTATTGCCGAGGCAGCATTTTACCTTCTCGTGACCATGCCTGTAATTTAATCTTAATAAGCTTGACAGAATATTTCAGATGCTCTTATATTGTCATAACTTGTAAGATTCAAGCGCCCGTAGCTCAGCAGGATAGAGCATCGGTTTCCTAAACCGAAGGTCGAAGGTTCGAGTCCTTCCGGGCGTATTCCAACCCCTTGTAAAATAACAACTTACAACTATATGCCAAATTTCTCTTGACAGCTATGACTCCAGAATGATACCATTATCCATAAACCACAGTAACTAATAAGGGCGATTGAAACCAAATGAGAAAAGTCTGGACATACAAACGAAAAGGCATAAAAGGCTGGTGGGTCGGTTGGTATGAAGGCGGTAAACGCAAGTCCAAAGCCTTGCCCAACAAAGCTCTGGCCGAACATTACAAGAAGATTAAATACCAACAGCTCAACTCTGATGTGTTCACATCAACAATCAACATTACATGGCCTGAGCTTAAGAAAAGCTATAAAAACAGCAAGCATGTGGCTGGCCTCAAAGAAGTTTCTATCTACGAAGCTATGAACACACTGAATAAGTTTGAAGAGCTTGTCGGCAAGCCCAGCTCCAAGCAACTGACTCAAGTTTTGCTCGACAAATTTGTCAAAGCCCGCCTGAAAGAAGTCAAACGCTATACTGTCAACAAAGACATCTCAAACCTCAGGGCTTTCGTACACTGGGGCCAGAGCAACAGGTACATGGATGCCGAATTGAAGCTAAAGAAGGTCAAAGTCGAGGATCTCCAAATTACGATATTAAACGCCACACAGATTAAAGAACTGCTCACGGTCGCCCATGCTTATCCAGGCTGGCCAATACGCATCTTGCTGGCGCTGACGACCGGTTTGAGAAAAGGCGACATTGAAAAAATCAGGATCAGCGACTTGCACTTTGACCGAAGCACCATAGCGACCAGATCGAAAAAAACCGGCAAAGCGATGGGCGAACGCCCTGTGCCGGCACGGATAATGACGGAAATATCAAATTATCTTTCATCGCTGCCGGACGGTGCAGAAACTCTTTGGCAGGACACCCACACCCATAAACGCTGGAAGGCGATTCGAAACCGGGCTGGGCTGGCCGATTTGAAATTCCACGACCTTCGTAAAACCTTTGCTTCAACCTTGGCGCATCGCGGCGTAAGCTCGGCGGTAACTCAGCGGCTTCTGGAACACAGCTCATCAGACCTGACAAATAAGATTTATACAAACGTTGATCCTGTTCTCTCAGAAGCGGTAGGGCGGTTGCCTGTGGATGAATGGCTGTGATCATACCAGTCCCTCCGGCTCCACGGTTACAATAGCCTGCTCAAGCCAGGTCTTCACATCGCTTTGCCGGTAGCGTATCGCCCGGCCAAGCTTATGGTATTTGGGGCCTTTGCGCATGTGCCGCAATTTACGCAGCCAGCCTTCAGATATTCCGTACTCAATTGAAATCTCTCTGGTGGTATAAAGTTTTTCCATGTCATTTCCTCATCTGGTCAATCAATTCGTTCCACTTTCTTATCCATTCCATCTGGGCGAATATCACATCCGGATCGTAGCCCTTTGGTTTTTTCTCTTTGCCGTCGATAAAATCGGCACAAGCCAGCCAGTTTATAGGCGTTGGGCTGCCGTATTT
>PWDX01000226.1 GCA_003553245.1 Phycisphaerae bacterium | reverse complement strand
GTTTGCCCGCCGACGCCTTTTCAGCAGGCTGCGATTGCCGCTCTGGATTATGACATCTCTCCTATGGTTGATAAATATCGAGGCAAAAGGGACTTGGTGTATAACGGCCTGAAAGATAAATTCGAGGTCAGCTTGCCGCAGGGCGCATTTTACGCTTTTGTAAAAGCTCCCGGAGGCTCATCCACGGAATTTGTTTCAAAGGCAATAAAAAATAATTGCCTCATAATACCCGGCAATGTATTCAGCGAAAAAGATACGCATTTCAGGCTGAGCTATGCGGCATCCGATGAGGATATAGAAAAGGGAATTGCTATTCTCAGAAAAATGGCCGAGTAAAATCATTTTTTCGTTTCAGGATAAACTTTACTTGACCGGAGGACGGTCAAAAGCTAAAACTTCAACTTCGCATCCATTTCTTTTTACATAAAGGATATTGCCAGCGATGAGATTACAGGATGTAATTTTCGGAGTAATAGGGGGGCTCGGGCTTTTTCTGTTCGGAATGAGTCTCATGTCCGACGGAATCAAAGCTGTGGCCGGGAGTAAACTCAAAGGGATACTAGCCTCACTGACCAAGCACAGAGTTGTTGCTGTTGCGCTGGGGGCTGTTGTAACCATGCTGGTTACCTCAAGCTCCGCATCAACAGTTATGACTGTTGGTTTTGTAAACGCCGGGCTGCTTTCGCTTAGTCAGGCGTTGTGCGTGGTTCTGGGCGCTAATGTCGGCACAACCATTACAGCTTGGATGGTTTCAATATTCGGGTTTGGAGGTTTCCGAATTACCGGTTATGCTTTGCCGGCGATAGGGTTAGGATTTTTTCTGACAGTTTTGGGCAGAACCCAACAAGCCAAGTATATCGGCAAGATTATAATGGGCTTTGGAATGCTGTTTGTCGGCGTAAATTTTATGCAGGAAGCTTTCGAGCCCATTAAAGACAGCGAACGGGCGCAGGCTATCCTTATCGGTCTGGCCAGTTATCCCTTGCTGGCGGTTCTGGCTGGGACAGCGCTGACAGTATTGCTTCAAAGCAGTTCGGCCTCGATTATGGTGATACAGGTACTTGCGTTGCAGGGTGCCTTCGGAACTGAATGGCCTGTGGTGATGAACCTTGTAATACCTTTTATTCTTGGGGACAATATAGGTACGACCATTACCGCTCAGCTTGCGGCGGCACGAGCGTCTCGAAATTCAAAAAGAACTGCTATGGGACACACTATTTTTAATCTTGTCGGGGTGGCGTATATTCTACCGTTTGTATGGTCAGGTTCTTTTAGTAATCTGGTCGCCTGGATCACACCGTGGGAAATCACACCGCGAACGGTAATGGCTGAAATGGCCGCGGCGCACACCATTTTTAATATAATCAACACGATTGTTTTCTTGCCTTTGATAGGACTGCTTGAGCTTATAGTTGTCCGTATGTTGCCGGTAAAGGAATATGAGGCCGAAGCCAAGCCGGCGGTGCTCGAAAGACATTTGCTGGCGACTCCGACTATCGCGTTCGAACAGGTAACACGGGAACTGCTTCGAATGTTCACAATAGCCCGCAAAGCTGCCGTCAACGCGGTAATCGGGCTGATAGAGGATGATACCAAAAAACTTAACTATGTCCGGCGAAAAGAAGACCAGACAGACGATTTCCAATATGAAATCACTTCTTATCTTACCGAGCTTGCCAGAGGCCCGCTTTCCGATCAACTATCGGATGAGATACCTGTTTTGCTGCATACAGTTAACGACCTCGAAAGAGTCGGCGATTTGTCCGTCAACATCGCCGAAATTGCCGAGCGGAAAATTTCGCAGAAACTTGTATTCAGCGAAGAGGCCCTCGGCGAAGTTCAGCAGTTGCTGGATTACCTTACTGAAATGTTTGACAATGTTATTTTTGCTTTGGAAAACGGCAGCAAAGATGCCGCACAAGCGGCTCTGGTAATAGAAAATAAATTAAATAAGATGCAGGTCAAGTTGCGAAAAAACCATGTCAGGCGGATGGGTACAAATGGCTGTTCACCTGAAGCGGGGCTAATTTTTATTGACCTGGTTGATAATGTTGAAAAAATTGGCGACCACCTTACTAATATTGCGCAATCCATAATCGGCGGCCTGCAGTGGGAACACCACGAGGATGAGCTTCCGCCTAAGAAATGATCGTTGTTTACAAAATTGGTCGATTGTGGTAGAATTCTCAGTATGAGAACTCTTGTAAAACTGCTTTTGGTTTTAATTATCTCGGCTCAACTGCTGAACACTATCGGCGCAGAGCAAAATGATTCCGAGCCCGTCCCCGCCAAAGCCGCTTTTATCACTGTTCATGACCTGATCGACCAGGGTCTTTATGAATCTCTCCAAAGGCGATCAGGCCAGGCCATTGCTGATGGTTATGATTACATAATCTTCGAAATAGACACTTACGGGGGCCTGATCGACGCCGCTGATAAGATTTCAATGCTTATACTAAACGGCGTTGCCCCAGAAGCTCATACAGTTGCCTTTGTCAATACGCGAGCGATTTCAGCGGGGGCGTTAATCGCCGCCGGCTGCGAAACTATACTTATGCACCGAAACGGGATTATTGGTGATGCGGCACCAATCCAAATGGGAGCAAGGCTTGAAGGTGTGGAGCGGGAAAAAGCAGAGAGCTTTGTCCGTTCATTGTTCGAGCGGGCGGCACAGGCAAATAACCACCCTATTCCGCTTCTGCTTTCGATGGTAAGTATAGGCATTGAACTTGATGCGATTATGAACATCGAAACTGGTGAATATGAGTTTTACTCGCCCGACAACCTGCCGGATGACCCAAATAAATATGATCCGGACTCAATTCAGACTGTTGTAACATCTGACGAATTGCTGACGCTGACGGCCGCAAAGGCTTATGAATTTGGCCTGTCGGAGGAACTGACACATAACAGGCGTGAAGTCCTCAGCTACCTTGCTTTGCGGGATGAGGTTAGCTTCCCCGAAGAGCCGACCGTGCTTTTGCCAAACTGGTCGGAACAGATGGTGAGATGGCTGAATTCACCGGCGGTAATGTCGGTGCTTATACTTGGCGCTCTGCTGGGAGCATACCTCGAATTAAGTTCGCCGGGGTTAGGATTGCCCGGATTGGTGGCGGCTATCTGTGTCGTGATTATGGTCGGCAGCAGATATCTTACCGGTCTGGCCAACTGGATAGACATCGCTGCCTTGGTAGTTGGAATAAGCCTGATACTGGTGGAATTATTTGTTCTGCCGGGCTTTGGCGTGGCCGGCATTGCGGGAATTATATTGACGCTGCTGGGCATTTTCGGAAT
>PWDX01000052.1 GCA_003553245.1 Phycisphaerae bacterium | reverse complement strand
CGATATAAAAGGCATCGAGCTTATCGAAACCGACATATGGGACTACCAACCCGCCGCCCAATTCGACTGCGCCGTCGGCTCACTGTTTTTCCACCACTTCACCGACGAACAAATACTCGAACTAATCAACCGACTCCGCCCCTTTGTCCGCCGAAGCATACTCATAAACGACCTGCACCGCTCAGCTCTGCCTTACCTCGGCTGCGCGATATTCCGCCCCATACTGCCCTGGCAGGCTTGGCACGACGCTATGCTATCCATCAAACGAGGATTCAAACCCGACGAATTCCAGCGACTGCTCGAAAAAATCGACAACGCACATATCAAAACAAATCGCCGCTGGTTCGCCAGAGTATCAGCCGAAATAAGATTCGATTAAAACCAATCTCCGCGGTTTTTCGCTGTTGCGTCAGCAAGGCGAATGTGATAGTTTGAAAAACAAAAACGGGAAGGATTCAATCTTATGGCACAAAAACAAATACTCGAACTGCTCGGCGATCAGGCACAACAGCTTCTCAGCTACAAAGCAAAAGGCTTTCCAAAGGAATCGCTCCACCTGCCCGGGCCGGACTTCATCGACAGAGTAACATCACTGACAGACCGCTCACCAGCCGTCCTGCGAAATCTCCAGACAATTTTTAACACCGGCAGGCTCGCACGCACCGGCTATGTCTCAATCCTGCCCGTAGATCAGGGCATCGAACACTCCGCCGGAGCCAGCTTCGCACCAGAGACCGCCTACTTCGACCCCGAAAACATCGTAAAACTCGCCCTCGAAGGCGGCTGCAACGCAGTAGCCTCAACACTCGGCGTCCTCGGCACAGTCAGCAGAAAATACGCACACAAAATACCCTTCATCGTAAAACTCAACCACAACGAACTGCTGACATACCCAACCACCTACGACCAGATTATGTTCGGCTCGGTAAAACAGGCCTTCGACATGGGAGCCGTCGCCGTAGGAGCCACCATATACTACGGCTCACAGGAATCCGCCAGACAAATCCAGGAAGTCTCACAGGCCTTTGAATACGCCCACGAGCTTGGAATGATAACAATACTCTGGTGCTACCTGCGAAACAGCGACTTCAAAACCGACCAGGCCGACTATAACACCGCCGCCGACCTGACAGGCCAGGCAAACCACCTCGGCGTAACAATCCAGGCAGACATCATAAAACAGAAACTGCCAACAAACAACGGCGGCTACAACGCCATAAAATTCGGCAAAACACATCCAAAGGTGTACGAAGAACTAACCCCCGACGACCACCCCATAGAAATGACACGCTACCAGATAGCAAACAACTACATGGGCAGAATACCCCTGATAAACTCCGGCGGAGCATCAGGAAAAAACGACCTCGCACAAGCCGTCCGAACCGCCGTAATAAACAAAAGAGCAGGCGGTGCAGGCCTGATAAGCGGCAGAAAAGCTTTCCAGAGACCAATGAAAGACGGAATAAAACTGCTAAACGCCATCCAGGATGTTTACCTCGACAAAGAAATTACCGTAGCATAGAATTTACAAACAGGAGCCTATAGTGCCGACCCCAGCAGTCTTATTCGGCCAGTCAGAAGTACTGGTAATAGTAATCGTAACCGCCGCGATAGTATTCCTCCTAACCCGCGGCAGAAACAAAAATAAATCAAAATAACCCCCGGCCACAATCGCTTTCCTTAAAAACTCTCCCCCTGCTAAGGGGGAGTACCCGAAGGGGGAGGGGGTATAAAAATCAGCCGCGGCAACAGCCGCGTTCCTAATAAAATAATGATGTCGCTGCGCGACGCTGTTTTAGCGGATTCCTCGGCTGCGCCTCGGAATGAAAGCCCATCCGCCACCGCATAGTTCCCAACCTGTCAGCGCGCACTTGATACTGTGTGTCGGTATAATCGCCATACACAAACGACTTATCCGAACTCCACGATAGTACTCGCTTAGAACACCTTTCAGTCGGTGCAAGCCACTTCGCTTCTACGACAAAACTCTGTAAAATCAAATCGGCTTAACGAAATTTCAGTTTTCTGCAATGCAATGATCCACAAATCATTATTATTCAAAACAAAGTTTCGCTCTGGACCACCAAAATGGCTAGGCAGTTCAATTTCCCGAGTCCTCACGCTCGACTCGTAGACGAGCACTCCATGCGGAATGTTATCAGAAAATCCTATAAAAAACCATGCATCAGGCGATTCGGAAACTTTCTGCATGGGCATTCGGCCGACGGTAAACCCACCCAATCCTGTCCTCTGCTCTGTGCTGATGATCGACAGTTCGGGCTCAGGCATAAGGAAGTCAGGCACAAAATAGGTATAATGCGCATTTTTTTGCAGCAGAACATGGCTGCCATTGGTAGGGTCAATAGTTAAACTGTACAACCTGTTTTGGCTTTCTGACCGTGTAGTCCACTCCAATGGCTCATCGTCTTTCCAGGTGGCAAATCTAAGCTTGGACTCCAGAACATCCGGGATTTCTTCTTCATCAATACTTGGCCCGGAAGGCAAATTATTAGAAACTTTCCAAAATATCACCTGGCCATTCCACACGGCACATTCATATTCGCTACGACCATTTTCATTTTCCAAAAACCTTACACTTCGCTGAATAGTCAAGCCATCTCCGTCAATGCCATATTGACGCATGTAATGGTTCCGTTCAGACTCTGACGGGCATTCACAGTTATCTGGCCGTTCAATTATTTTTTCTCCACTGATTTCTCTTGCTTTTTTGCACCTTTTGCATCTTCCTGCGCCAGTATAATCACTTCGCCACTCGTGGGTAACAAGAATTAGCTGGTCGTCTAATTCCAGAAGCCACTTATCGGACACATGATCCTTAATATCTATATTAACATGCGACCATTGACCATCAGAAAATCGGGATAGCACATATGGTTCGAACGACCCTTCCTTCGACAGAAAATATATGGAATCATTATAGCAAATCGAAACGGGATGCCCATAAAGACGCTCGCTCGAATCCAAATACCAGCTTTGACTATTTTTGTCAATAATTAGCCTTAGCACCTGATATTCCGGACCTTCCCAACCTAATAACGATAGCCCCAAAAAAATTTCTATTTCGCTCGCAGTTATTTTCATTTGCTCTATATGACTCGAGGTAAGATAATTCAATTCAGCATTAATCAAGGTTTTAATTTTGTCAGCTAAATCTAAAGACATATGATCACTAGCCCTTAAACAAGCGAACTGTGGCTTAAGAAATTGACCTTAAATGTGTAAAAGTACTCGAAATAACCCCTTATATGCGTTATGATGCACTTTTGGGTTTTCGTAACTTTAGACAAAT
>PWDX01000101.1 GCA_003553245.1 Phycisphaerae bacterium | reverse complement strand
ATGAGTGATCAAGAAATAATTGTTGGTATCGATCTTGGAACTACAAACTCAGAGATCGCAGCTTTTGTAGATAATAAAGTTGCTGTTCTTGGCTCAGAAGATACAAAAATGCTTCCTTCTTGTGTGGGGTTATCTCCATCAGGACAGTTACTGGTCGGGCAAAGCGCTGCTAATCAGCTTATGCTTTATCCTGAATTAACTGTTCACAGCATCAAACGAAAAATGGGTACTGACGAAAAGGTGTCGCTGGGAGAGCAGACTTTTACTCCTGAAGAAATTTCGGCGATTATTATTCGGGAGCTGGCAGAGCTTGCCGCTGGGCAACTGGGCAAGCCGGTTAAAAAGGCCGTTATCACTGTACCTGCTTATTTTTCAGATACACAGCGTCAGGCAACCCGCTACGCAGGTCAATTGGCAGGCCTTGAGGTTGTGCGTGTTCTTAACGAACCGACTGCCGCAAGCCTGGCTTATGGCCTCCAAGAGAAATCCAGGCAGACTGTGATGGTCTATGACCTTGGCGGCGGAACATTCGATGTTTCCATAGTCAGCATCGAAGCTGATGTTACCGAAGTGCTTGCAAGCCATGGTAACAACCATCTCGGCGGCGATGATTTTGATCAGCTTATCCTTGAAAAGCTTTTGCAGCAATTCCAGCAAAAGCACGGTATGGACTTAAAAGATTGTCATCCAGCCTCTTACGCCAGGCTTTGTCGTGCCGCTGAAAAAGCTAAGAGAAAGTTGAGCTTTGAACCTTATGCGAGGATTCGCGAGGAATCGCTGGCAGTGGTAAACGATAAACCGTTGCATCTTGATGTTGAGTTGTCCAGAGAAGAATACGAGTCGATGATACGGCCGCTGGTGGAAACGACTCTCGAAAGTGTTTCCAGGGTAATAGAAGACGCCGGGCAGGATGTTTCGGATATTGATACCATTTTATTGGCAGGGGGATCCACTCGAACGCCATTGTTGCGACAGATGCTTGAAGAAAGAACCGGCGTTTGTGTTCGCGAGGATATACACCCTGACCTGTGTGTAGCGCTGGGTGCCGGCCTTCAGGCTTCCCGGCTGGCAGGACATCAGGTAGAGCGGGTATTGGTGGATGTCTGCCCTTATTCCTTCGGTCCCTCGTATCTTGGCGATAAGGATGGCTATCCCTATCCGTATTGCTATAGGCCAATTATTAAACGCAATACACCACTGCCTGTAAGTCGAACTGAAAAGTATTTCACCGCCGTGCCATACCAGGAATCTGTGGAGGTGGAAATATTTCAAGGTGATGACCCTGATGCTCTGAAAAACATCCCTGTCGGCAAGTTCAGAATTACAGGCCTTACTCCGACAAAAGATCACAACGAGGTTCTGTGCAAAATGAATCTTAACCCGGAAGGGATATTGCAGGTTGCAGCTATCGAAAAACGCACAGGCAAATCGAAGTATATCTCAGTAAACAATGCTCTAAAGCCCCGAGATGATAAGGAAATAGCTGCTGCCCGAAAACGACTGAAAAATCTTTACGCAAAGCGTGGCGAGGATTTTATGGAAACATTCAATTCCGGAGTCGACAGTGATTATTCCATTCAGGATGCAGAAGTTGTCGATACGCAATTTGTCGATACCAACGAAGATCAATGTCATAAGGATTTCACGGAGGCAATGCAGCTCATTAACCGCTCGCGTACGCTTTTGGACCACATCCACGAAGAAGACAAGGAGGAGATGATAGAACTCCATGAGCGCATACATGAAGCTATCGAAGCAGCAAATACTGAGCAGGTTTCCAAAGGCGTAGAAGATTTAAAGGAACTGCTCTTTTTTATTGAGGGCAAATCATGAGCAAGCTAGGGCTGTGTTGTCCTGTATGCAACGCTTCTTTCCGGGGCAGCTTGCTCTGTTCAAGATGCGGGGCGGATCTGTCTAAATTAATGTCGATCGCAGTCCGTCAAAGCAAGCTCAGGAAAGATGCCGCAGCGTCTCTGGCCGAGGGCAATCCGGAAAAAGCACTGGCATCAGCACGAAAAGCCCAATATCTGATGCGCAACCAGGCTGGCAAAAAAATCATGCGCCTTGCCCAACTGTTCCAGAGATATTTTATTACAGAATAGCAGAAAAAATGAATACTTTGAAAACTTTCCAAGACACCAAAGAATGTAACGCCGGTCAAACGGATGGAATTTTAGGTAAGGGGCTGTTACTGTGTAGCATACGAATACTCACTCAGGATCATCTTAAATGTGCGTCAAAAATGCGTCAGTCGCCAGTTGTAAACCACTGTAAAATCTCATGATTTTGTTAATGTTCACTTGTTATTGACTTGTAACCCTCGTTTTTAGCCCAAAAATGCATTGTAACCTATTGTCATTAAAGGACTTACAAGCAGAGCAGTGGCCTTTTAAGCCGTAGGTCTTGGGTTCGAGTCCCAACACTCTCATTCATATAAGCTATTGGCATTTAGGCACTTACGCTTAAAAGCCCTTTTTACTTTGGGCCAAAACTGGCCATTTTCGCCAATAGTTCGTCAAAAGTTCGTCAATTTGGTCATGAGTTCGGACTGAAGCTTTCGCGCTATCCTTAAATCACTTTCTTGAGCGGAAAGATAATATTTCCGCGTTGTCATGATATTTGAAGGTCATCAGATTAATGCGTAGGTGCTGGTGTGGATATTATAGATTATCAGAGAATCTATTAAGCCCTTGTCACTGGATAAGGATAAGCCACACCGGAAATAATGCAAATAGTACAAATTCAGGAACTCAGTATTTTTCCCTTGCAATAATTTGTGACTGTAGCCAAAATGTAGCCATTTAGTGCTCATCATGGGCAACATGGTGAACATAGTGATTTATTTCAAAAGCTGCTAGGCTGTTGTGGTTGCGTAAGTTATGACTATTTAACTACTTAGTCAAAAATAGCTCGTAACACCCATAACCCGGAGGTCGGAGGTTCGAATCCTCCCCCCGCTAATGCTTGTAAATAAAGGACTTGCGTTAAATCGCGAGTCCTTTTTTTATTGCCAAAACGCTGATTTGTACATCAAACTGTACATCAAAAGGCAACAAACAGAAGGTTGCTTCAGCTCCTTTAATCTGTCCATGTTCATATGTCGTTTATTGACCTGTTTGTTTTACTTGTATAGTTGTTAATGATTTGGTAAAATAGTGAGATGGGTGTTGTGGTGAAATTCTTTTGAGAATGGATGTTAAAATGCGGCGAAAATGGGGTTTATTGATAGTTTTGCTCATTTGCTTTACGCCTTTGCGGGCAGAGGTACTCAATCGTAGTTTCGAGGAATATAAAGAGATTGAATGCACCGGTCAT
>PWDX01000034.1 GCA_003553245.1 Phycisphaerae bacterium | reverse complement strand
TCGTGACAGTCTGGCGGCGATAGCTCTTGTGCTTGAGCTTATGGCCGAGACGGACAGGAAAATAAGCGAGCTTGCCGATGAGATTCCGGCTTATTCGATGATAAAGGATAAATTTACAGCCGAGCCGGATCAGGCAAGGAAACTGCTGGAAACAGCTAAAGAGCGTTTTGCCGATGCCGCGCTCAATGCCAGCGACGGCTACAGGTTCGATTTTGATGACGGCTGGATACACCTGCGAACAAGCAATACCGAGCCGGTGATGCGAATGATAGTCGAGGCAAAAGACGATAAAACGGCCGCTGAGTATGCTGAGAAAGTAAAAGATATTCGCCAACTGGCAGGCTGTTGAGATGGATTCTGACAAGGCTGATATATATGCTCCAAAAATCAGGTCTGTCACCTGGCTGGGGGTTTGGGCGAATGCTTTGCTTTTTGCCTTGAAGCTGGTCATCGGTATAGTCGGCGGATCGCTGGCGATGGTTGCTGACGCGGTGCACTCAATTTCAGACACGGTCACTGACTTTGCAGTGCTGATAGGGGTAAAGATAGGGACTCGCCGGCCCGATGAAAAGCACCCTTACGGCCACGGCAGAGCCGAAACTTTCGCTACGGTGTTTGTGGCGTTTTTTCTGGGTGTTGTCGGTGCGGCAATGATATATCACGCGGCGTCTGAAATAGCAGAGGGCGTTGTCGCCGAACCTACCTACGCGGTGCTTGTCGCGGCTTTTGTCTCAATCGCGGTAAAGGAATTTCTATACCGAATTACCCAAAAATACGCACGCCTGACCCATAGTTCCGCACTCTATGCAAACGCTTGGCACCATCGCAGCGACGCTTTTAGTTCCGTCGCGGTCGTCATCGGTTTTATAGCATTGCGGTTTGGATTTATCTATGGCGATCAGGTGGCGGCGATAGTGGTCGGGGTTATGATTATAGCGGTCGGGGCGCATGTGATATCGGAGGCGTTGAGCGAGCTTTCTGAAACCGCCGTGGATGAGCAGACGCTTTGTCATATCAGGGAAATCATAAATGGCAATGATGCGGTAAGGCGCTGGCATAGGCTGCGAACACGGACAATCGGACGGCAGGTTTTCATCGACCTGCATATTCTCGTTGACCCGAAGCTGAACATCACGCAGGCACACCAGATATCGGAAAACCTCGAAGATACCCTGCACAACCGGCTAAGCCGCCCGGCCAATGTCATAATTCACATCGAGCCTGATAGTCCGCAAATGCGCTACGAAGATGACTCGTCTTGACTAAACCGGTTCGGGTGACAGCAGCCACTTTTGGTTTTCCTCTCGCAAAATGAATCGACCTTGCAGGACGCGGCCTTTGAATTCAAGAATAGTTCGTCCCTGCTTATCTGAAATTGTAACAATTCCTTTATCGGCGATTTGCACAGAACCGCGGCCTTTATTGACCGGGCCTTCATAAGTGAGGAATCGGCGGGGATGGTCAAAAATCGGCTCCAGAGTTGCGGGGTTGTCGGCCATCTCCTCAGGCGGAATAAATACGCGATATGTTCGCAGGGCCTGGCCGGAGGCTATCATTAAATCCCAATGCACCTGGTCAGGCAGGCTGTGCCTCTGTATGACATATTCGGTATCGGTTTTCATTAGTTCCGGCAAATTGTAAATATCATTTTGCATAATCTCAAAAGAGTATTATAATATGCACACTGGGTTTCGGTACGCAAATCCGGACGAATTATCAGCCGATGTGGCTCAACGGTAGAGCACAGCTTTCGTAAAGCTGGGGTTGAGGGTTCGATTCCCTCCATCGGCTTTGATTTCCGAATGCCAAAGCAGTGATGCTTGAGAGGGCTCGTCCTGTCGGCAATGGTTCAACCACTGGGGCCAGCACAAGATCAATCGTCGCTATTTCGCGTTCCAGGTCCATATCCGTATCCGCGGTGGTTATAAGCTATGCGTTTTGCTCAAAAAGTTTATATCGAGGATTAAGGCTCTGCTAGAGATCGTCAACTTCCGGCGGCATGCCGGATTGCAAGAGGTGAACCAGTCGGTCAATTTCAGCCTCATCGAAATGACCGGTGATGACTCCTTTTCCTCTGACAGCGGATTGGATGGCCGGAGCCGAGTAAATCACCCCATCAATTATGATTGCCAGTCGCTTTCCTGTATGTTGACTCGTAAGACGATAGAACAAGTCCGCGCCTTTTTCGTCAAAATCAAACCCCACAACCGGCCTGCCCATTGGGTCAGATGTTTCATAAACATCCTGCAATCCCCATGTGCCGTCGGCCAGAAGTATCTCATCCGTTTTATCGCTGACCAGCCCATAGACGGTGTTTTCAACCGTTCGGTAGGGCATTCCCGTGTACCACGGCCGCTCTCTATCGGGATCGTCTTCTTTCCTTGCCGGCAGCCACTTATATCCATCCGCATCGCTTTCCGGATAATCAATTTCATTCGCCTGCTGAGGCGATAGTGAAGGCACAACCCGAAACTCAAGTTTGCCGATTGTCTCTGCTGTCTCCTGACTTGCGACTTCTGGCTTATCCGTAACCGTAATAACTTCCACATCCGTTTTGATGTCGGGCCGAAGGGCGATGTGTTCAAATACCTTTGTCGTGCGCGGGCGGGATTGGATTTTCACGCGGCCAAGGTCCGACGGTCTGAGCGTTTTGTAACTATAGGTCTCCAATTGTCCGTTCTGCTCAAGCCCTCTGATAGACGCATGCTGATGCTCCTCATCGCGGCCAACCAATTCATAGCGGTATTCAATCCGGTCATGGTCGGGAGCCTCATCAAACCGTAATGAAATATCCAACCCGTCGTCGGTTTCTGCAAAAAACCATTGGATTCCCTCATCAGCAGCAAATTCCCGTTCCCGTCCGCCTCGGGTGTCAAAGTCGGCAATGGTCTGCCAGTCATTTACGGCATACGATATTTTAATGTCGCCGAATTCAGGCCATTTAGCTTCTTCGTTCTGGTCATGCATCAATGCGATACCCGCCGGAATCCACTCTGAATCTATGCCCCGAACCGCACCGGTATACATGTCTTGGCCTTTCAGGCGGGGAACCAACCCAACCGGATATCTATTATGGCTTTGATTGTAAAACCACAGCCGAATGGGACGACTATAATGCTCCTCAGGCCCTAATGAACCCATTGTCCTTATATCAACGGGCATCATTTCCGGCGTTACACCCTCCGGACTTATCACATTGCCCCGATTGTCTATCTGTTGAACGCTTCCATCCTGTGTCCAGAAGACCTCCGGCTCTTGTGACGACATTGGATACCAGGACAGGAACATAAGATCAATATCGGGTTCGGTTGAAATTGTCTCTGAATCCTGATCAACATTTGGCCCAAGGGCAACATCTTTAAATTCCACCCATTCGTAGGGCCGGACCTGCAACTGGACGGCTGAAAGCTCGTCAACAGGAGAATCAAAACAAACTGTTCGCTGTGTTGCCTCGTCTGCCCTGGCGCCTTGGGTGCGGACTGGTTTATGTACTTTGCCGTCTTGCCCCACAGCGATAATCCGCACCTCATAAAGGTTTGTGTCGATTGTAAAGGTAACCGGAAACCATGTTTGCTGATCTTCCTCCATGGGCCTGCCAAAGACCACGCCACTTTCGGCATCTGCTCGCCCGGATACTGAAAATCTACCGGTCTCTGACTTGCCGGATTCATAACGCGTTGTCCACGGACCATCGGAAACGCCTACCCTGACTGTGCAAGTCTTTTCATCCTTATGAATGAGTGTTGCCAGAGACGAGACGGCAGAAACCAGCCGGCCGTCTTGATAGTGGTGCAATTCTTCGCCGTTCTTTTTGACTGTCGCGTAAAGCGACCCGCCACTACTCGCACGTGATGGTTCGGCATAAAAAAGGCTGTCCATCCCATCCGGAATATTGGTATAGCGAATCGCAAAATCATACGCCCGATAGTTACTCGAAGGGGTTACACGATTTGAGCTAGAATCAAACGGCGCATCATCAAGCACCGCACCATCCGGTCGCCACCATTGTTTGCCCTCACTGGGATGCTCACAAATACCTACCAGTTCAACAGTAACACCATTGGCCAGCGTGGCGATAGACGACTCCTGATTTTGCATATCTGCTTTTGCCCTAAAACTCTTTTCATCCGAATTCGATGAGGGCAACAGAGAGTGGGAAATATCGTTTTCCGAATAAAGGTAGTATTTCTTTTCGTGCAGGACTTCCGCATCTGACGGCAGGTGTCGGGCCGTTGTTGCATCAGCGCATTTGGCTAATTTGATGTCGATCAAGCCGTTTTTCGTAAAACGAGGGTATTTTATGGAATATTCAATGGTGCCGCTCCAGCCCGGAGGGATTGACTTTATTTGTGGCAGCGGGCTCGTTACTCCCGGAGAAAAAAAGTAGCCGGCAGTACCGGAATCTGCGTAGTATTGAAGACCAAGATATGCTATTTCTTTAGAACTGTTCGTTATAGTCACATTAAGTGATGTATTATTTGGCCATAGCAGTCTTTTACCTTCTGGGGGAGCCATATATAACGAATGTATAGTGAGCTTTCCCGCTTTATCAGAAATGTTCAACTCCTCGTTTATTTCTCTTAAAACATTCTGTGTTTTATCAGCTCGAGCCATCGGTAGCAGAATTGCCCCGAGCACAGCAACAAGTGCCAGCCCTGACAACCCGAGTTTCGCGGATTTCGGAAACGGCTTGGTTAAGATATGCTTTATTCGGCCTGACAGTGCTTTTTTGGATTCTACCACGCCGACAAGCCGTAAACTGAAGTGCGGTTTTGAGAAAGCGATCTCTGCGATGTCTATCAGTGTACTGCTGTAACTATCAGCTTTGTCGCCAAGCCTGGCAAGCACCATCTCGTCAACGGCTTTTTCGCGGATATTTCTTATCAGGGCATTGGCAAGCCATAACAGCGGGTTATAAAAGTAAATTATCTGGAGGATAGTTTGTATAAAATTCACCCACAAATCACCTCTTTTTATGTGCGCAAGTTCGTGGATTAAAACTGCTCTTAATTTTTCTCTGGTCAGGTTTGCCAGCAGGCCTGCCGGCATTAGAATCATCGGCCTGAACAAACCGCACGCCGCGGGGCTGAGCATATTTTTGGAAAGGCGCATTTGAATGTTTCGGCGCATGTTCATCTGCTTACAGCATTGTCTGAGTGTTTCATCTAACCGCCCGGCGGCGACATCGCTTTGAGCAAGAAGCGCTTTTACAAATATAAACTTTTGTATGAGTAATACCGAAAGAACTACCACTCCCATAACCCATACGAGAAAAATAACAGCCTGGGCGGTAATCGCAACATCCTGATCCGCTGCTTGCTCTGTCTGTTCCGCTGTATCAACTGAAAAAGTATCCGGTTCAGAGGGTTGTACAGGCTGTGTGGGTGTGCGATTGTCAACAACAGGGGGTGTCTGCGCTGGCACATGCGTATCGGGGACTATTGTAGCAGGTGATGAATGTTCAAATTCGTATTGAGCCGGCAAGGACTCGGTTTGGCGGTCAGCAGCCTGTTCAGGTATCTCTGTAGAGGCCTGATTACCGGCAGGTAAAATATCAAATTCAAACCAGTACCCAACCCCTGTAGGCAGGGATAAGGCCGGCGGCAAAACAAGTTTAACGAATACCAGCATCCAGATGCCATATCTGAAAACCGCCCTGACATGTTTTCTTATGAGCCGGTCGATCAGGTACAGCACGGCTATCAGAATGCCGGACTGTATAAGCATCGCCAAAGCGAATCTGCAAAAACTATCCCCCGTCGAGTTTAAAAAATTTATTAGCGATGTCATTTTTAAGGCCTCCTATGATTAGATTTATTTCTTTCGGGCATTTTCCACACATTGGCGAAGTTGATTCAAATCGTTTTTACTCAATTCTTCTTGCTCAACCAAAAACTGCATCATAGGAGTAAGGGCACCGTCGAAAGCGCGTTTGAGCATTTTTCGAAATTCGCATTTTCTCGCGTCGTCTTTACTGATTCTTGAGCTGAAAAGCTGTAGGTTGCGGATTTTTGTAATTTTTAGCAGACCTTTATCGGTCATGCGGTCCATTGTTGTTTTTACAGTGCTGTAAGCCCAGTCTTTGCTTTTCTTCAGAGCTTCCTGAACTGTTCCTGCCGCACAGGGTTCATTTTGCCAGACAATTTCCATAATTGCCCACTCAGCTTCGGTAAGTTCAGGGTTAGAGTCGATTTTTTGTTTTGTTCTTGCCATGTTGACAGTCTCCTTTTATCGAACTAATTAGAACATATTCGACATATATAGAATTGTCAAGCAGGAAAATAATTTTTATTGAAACTTTTTCCACAAAATGCTTTTTCAGCCCAAAAACAAAGAAAAAAGTTACTCTGACAGGATGAAATACCTCTCCTCAAAAAAGGGATGATAATTTTTACTTTCGATATGTGGTTGTAAACTATGCCGGGCATTGCAGCAATAAGAAGCTTTTGTTCTGCCTTTATGGTCAGTTATTATCCTGTCCGCAGACGCGCGGGGCTATGACGGCGGCTAAGAGGTAGGCGCATAATGCCACGATTACCAGATTGTTAAAACCTGCTGATATTGCCAGCATAGTTCCCAGAACCGCGCCGTTTACGGATGCAAAGCCGTTGACGCTCCAGGCCCAGGGGATAAGTCGGCGTCTGTTTTCATATAAAAAGTTTATGGCGGTGGGCAGCGGCATACCCATAAAGAACGCAGGCACGGCGGTAATAACCAGCCCAACGGCTATCCTTGCTGTGCGGTCGAATCCCGCCAGCCACTCAAAGCCGATTGCCAGCAGCAGCAATTCCAGCAACGCTACGACAATCGTTACGGCTATTGCGCATCTGATCAGCAGCGTGCCGGCCCGGCTGCGTCTGGCCGGAGAAGTTTCGCCGGCGGTCCATCGTGATAGTATCCACCTGCCTGCCAGAGCGCCCAAACCGGAAAAACCAAGAAAACCAACTAGCGTAACGGCTACGCCGAAAACCGGATGGCCAATCAACAATGTAAGCTTTTGAATGAAACCCATTTCAAGGAGCATATACGCAAGGCCGAGCAGCAGAAAGTATGCCATTACCGAGGCCTTACCTTTTCCAGCTTTGCGTATGGGTTTTGCCACCCAGACCGGCAGTATTATGAATATCGCACTGGCGGCCAGGGCCTGTGCCAATGTAGCGACCAGCACGAGATATCCCCACTCCGAAAGGGTGAGCCATTGTTCCGGAACTTCGCGTATCATTACAGGCACTCCCTGCCAACGGAAGAAATCGAAAAAGTAAGGTCTGTCGTCAACGGCAGGGCGGATATTATAGGCGTAATCGTTAAAGAACCTCTCAGCGTCGCCGGTGATTATCTCCATAGCGCCTTCGTGGTAAACCGGCTCATCGAGAGCGTGGAAAATGTTTATTTCATCCGGCTCAATGTCTGGCAGGTAAACCAGGTCAAAAGACCGCATATCGGTAAAGGCCCGAATTTTGGCGAGATTTTCGGCACTAAGCGGCTTAGGTGAAACTATTATAGTCGCGTCAGCCCAGCTTCGTATTATAGCTATGTGTTTGGCTGGGTCGGCTATGTCGTCACGCGACTCAAGAACCTGCGTCACCGTGGCGATCATCTTCAGACTGTCCCTTGGGGGCGATTTCAAGCCGAGATTTATACTTAGCAGGCCGTTGTCATTGAGTCTTTGCATAGCTCTGCTAATCGCTTCGACTGTGTAAAGATGCGTCTCATTGAGTGAGCTGAGTCCGGCTCCGCCGGCATCACCTCCGCCGAGCGTCATTGTGATAATATCGAATTTTTCTCTGTAGCGATGGAGAAATGTTCTGCCCTCTGCAACAACGATATTTACATCGGGGCGGTTGTAGATATTGCCGGAAAAGTCACCTAATTGCTCGCTAACGAGATTTACAATCTGGTCGTTGACTTCCACGGCGGTAACTTTTGACGCTCCCAGCAGAAGCGCCTGGCCTACAGATGAGCCCGCCCCTGCCTGAAGGACGCAGACCTGCGGTTCACTGATAAGATGATAAGGCAGAGCCGAGCAGGTATAGTCATAAGTTCCAAGCTCGGCGGTTTGCTCGAAATGATTAACTGCTGAGATACCGGCAGCGTCGCTGATTATCAACACCTGTTGCGGGACCTGTCCCAAATACGACATACTCAAGCCCGGAAAGTGACGAACGCTTGGCGCCCGGATTGTGTCGAGCCTGGCTATCGGTGAGTACTGCCGATGCTCTATTCGCACATCGGGCAGTGCCTTATAATATACCAGAGGCTTATTTTCGCTTATTGTTTGTTCCAGAGGCCAAAGTCCGCCGGAACTGAATACAGCTACAAAAGCCACTGCCGCCAAAGCCGAGATTATTGCGCGAATTGGTGAGTCCAGCGAAATCAGCAATGCCGCAAGAAAGACCGCCCCGCTGATAAAGGGGATCAGCTCAACAGGCGAGCGTCCGTACATGAGCAAAACCGCGATACCTGCACCGGCGGCTGAGCCTGCCATATTAAAGAAATATACTTTGCCGGCCTGGTTGCCGAAACCGCCAAAAGAAGCTGCGACAAAGCCTCCACCAAAGAAAAACGGGACAAAAAACAACAGATAATAGAGGCCAAGATAAAAGGTCTGTCGATAATCCCATATTAGCTGAAGCTCATCGAGATTGACCATCTGCGCTAGGGCGAAACTAAGAGGGGCGGCCACGCCCATTCCGATAGCGAAAATCCATAAACAACGCCGAATTCGCCCTTCGAAATATCGCAGTATAAAACTGACCGCTACGGCCCCTGCGCCGAAGCCCAGCAGAGATGTACTTATGACAAGGTAGGAGAAGTGATGCCAGTGACTTATCGAAAGCGCCCGCACCAGTGTAAGCTCAAGTCCCAGCACAGCCGCGGAAACCAGAAATATCGAAAGCCACAGCATAGGCATCCCTGCAACGAAAGAAACTCTATTCAAGCGGGTTATTGTCTCTCTAACGCTCGTCCGGTCATTGGAACAAAACGCACCGGCATCAGTCGCCTGCTACGGACGCGATTTTCCTCATCGCGCGTAACCACGACCAGCGTCTGCATGCCATAGGGGCTTCCCAGTGGCATAACCAGTTTTCCATCGGGTTTTAACTGTTCCAACAGCGGCGGCGGAACAAAGCCCGCGGCGGCGGTTACGACGATTGCATCATATGGGCCGAATTCAGGCCAGCCGTAATAACCGTCACCGTCTTTTACGAAGACATTTTTATAGCCAAGCTCTCTGAGAGTTTCCTCTGCGGACTCGGCAAGCTCGGATACTATCTCGATGGTGTAAACCGCACGGGCCGTCTCGGCGGCTACAGCGGCGTGGTAGCCGCTTCCCGCTCCGATTTCGAGGACAACATCGTTGGGGTCAAGCTCCAGTTTCTCAGTCATATATGCAACGATATAGGGCTGGCTAATTGTCTGGCCGTAACCGATGGGCATAGGCTGATCGCTGTATGCGCGGAAACGATCCTGCTGCCGCACGAACATATGCCGGGGGACAGTTTGCATCGCGGCAATAGTATTAGGGTCTTCAACCCCTCTGTCGGTTATCTGAGTCTCGACCATCCTGAGCCGTTCTTCGGTTCGTTCTTCAAATGACGGATGATCGTGGCTCGGACGCGGAATCTCTTTGGCGGGTTCGTTCACATCGTTTGGCTGGCTCTGGTCTGGAGAATCATTATTCGACGCTCCCGCCGAAATCGGCAAAATTAAAATAAAAAGGCATCCCGCGAATAAGCATAGCATCAAAGGGTATCGCAGACTTCCGCAAAACCCGCAAGAGTTATCTTTGTGTTGTCGCCGGCTTTGTGTCTTTTTCATTGCCATAAAACTACTTCAGCCTTTCGATACTTTTGAAAACCTCAGATGTCATATAAAGCAAACCGTCTTCTTCCTGGTCATGTACGGGACCGGCGGCAACCCAGTTCGCAATGAGTTTTTCAGAGGCAGCGTCTAATTTACCTTGGGTGAGGTTGAGCTTTACACTACCTTCGTATTCGTGGCTTATATCGAACATTTCACCGAAAAATGACATTACAGGATCATCCTCATCTGCCATAGACGCATCTCTGGCCGTTGGTATGGCAGTGACATCAGCAACGGCTATTTCTTCGCCGTTGGCTGTTCTGATTTCCCTGAGCGTGTATATTCTTTCGAGGTTTCGCGTGCCCATCATATCAAAGGAAAAGTTCTTGACGCTGCTCCAGTCCTGCCCAATTGCGATGTTTTTGGCGGGAAGTTTTGAAATGCCGTGTCTGTCTTTCACGGCGTCGGTCTCCAGAAGCGCTCGACCCTGCCTGGTTTTAGCGGGGCCGCCCCTTATCGCTCTTCTGGCCTGGTCCAAATCCATTACCTCGACAACTTCGCCGGTGTGGGCGATCTTTATAGTATATCCTTTGCCAATCAGTCCAGCCATCGGGCTCTGTTCATCGGCGGCGCTGTCAAAATCCAGAACTACATCACCGTCTGATTCGGACCGTACCTTAAGGGTTGTTATGGTGATTTCAGCGACTGCATTGCCTTCATTATCAACGCCTTGGATTTCCTGGTCAAATTCCATTTCCAGACTGCTTGCCCGAGTGCCTCCTGAAATACTTTCGTGTCCTTCAAGGGCGCCTCCAAACTCGAGGCTTCGCGAATTTTCAGTTACCACTCGGTAAGACTCCGTCTGGCCGACCTCAAAGCCAAGGCCGATAAACGCGGACTGGCGCTGTGCGGAGGGCTCGGGGCCACAACCAGCCACCATAAGCGTCATGAAAATTGCGCCAACGGATAATACATAAATAGCTGATTTCATAATCGACTCCTTCAAATGTGATAAAATCGTCTTGATTTATGTTTCTACAACCCGTTTATCTTACAATCCTGAGGATGAATTGCAAGAGTATATTATGATGGATAAATAACCGGCTGTTATGTTTGTTTGCAAGGCAAACGGTTTCTATTTGACCTGAAGGCCCTGTTCAGTTATACTGCATAGTGGTGTAGATAACTGTGCTTTTACTGGGGTTTTTATAATGAATCATCTTTGGTCAGCAGCAGCGAAGTTAATCATTATGGAGCTGTGAAAATGGATGTTACTCGCAGAGCTTTCATAAAAAATATGGCCTTGGCAGGTGGAGCCGTTTTTCTTGAAGCCTGTTCACCGAAAACCAATGCCGAGGAAAACTCCGACTCCTGGCAGCCGGCTTACGCGAAGCTTGAAAGCGAGGGGAAACTCTCTGAACGGGTTGAGCAGGCTTACAGTAAATTTGAGAAATGCCGACTTTGTCCGCGCAGGTGCGAAGTAAACCGAAAGGCCGGTGAAAAGGGATTTTGCAATGCAACCGATAAAGTAAAAGTTTTCAGTCATCAGCCACACTTTGGTGAAGAGCTGCCTCTGGTTGGCCGAAGCGGTTCCGGCACTATATTTTTTTCCAATTGTAATCTTCGATGCGTATTCTGTCAGAACTGGCCTATCGCTCATGTAGGTCGAGGCCAGGAGATCACAGATGAGGCTCTGGCCGATATGATGCTCAACCTCCAGAGGCGGGGATGCCACAACATCAATGTAGTAACTCCTACTCATGTAATGCCTAATATTATCAGCGCAGTCCGCATCGCATTTGAAAAAGGCCTCAGATTGCCTATTTGCTACAACACCGGCGGCTACGAGATGAAAGAAAACATCGAACTGCTTGACGGAATTGTAGATATCTATCTGCCCGATCTGAAGTTTATGGATGGCGAGGAATCGGCCCGCTATGTTACAGGTGGAGCAAAAGACTACCCTGAAATGGCTCAGCAGGCAATAATTGAAATGCACAGACAGGTCGGTGAGCTTGTTAAAAATGATCGCGATATTGCACTGCGTGGCCTGATGGTCCGTCATCTTGTAATGCCCAACCATGTAGCCGGTACGAGAGAGTTTGTAAAGTGGGTGGCTGAGAATCTCACTAAAGATACCTATGTGAATATAATGGCTCAATACAGGGTTGAACATCAGGCCTTTGAACATGAACGCATCGCCCGTTCCATAACCTCAAAGGAGTTTCTCGAGGCTATAGAATGGGCTCAGGAGACAGGACTTAGGAATCTGGACGAAAGGTCGCTTTCAATGGCGCAGATGCACCGCCGCCGTTTAGGCTGATTTATGTCCATTTGCCCGGAATGGCAGCGCCGCAATGAGCACAATTACCCCCAGCCAGGTGTATTTCGTCAACGACAAAGCCAAGCCGCTTAATCACAGTGTCTCCGCAGGACGGACAGAATGTATTCTCGCCTGCATGCCCCGTAACCCTGGCTACATAAACATATTCAAGGCCTGCATCCATCGCCGTCTCTCGGGCTTTGTCGAGCGTAGAAACGGGTGTCTGCGGGAGATTCGCAAGTTTATAAAGCGGATAGAAGCGGGCAAAGTGGATAGGCACATCACCACCAAGCTCGTTTTTTATCCACTTACACATCTGCTCGATTTTTTTTATGTCATCATTAAGGGTAGGTATCAGGATGGTAGTGATCTCGATATGCACCCCGGCTTGCCTTAAAAGTTTAAGTGATTCAAGGACAGGCTCCAGCTTGCCGCCGCAGACATCTCTGTAAAAATCAGAATCAAAGCTTTTCAGATCGATGTTAACTGCGTCGATTTTGTCGATCAGCTCTTTGAGCGGCTCCGGCTGTATGTAACCGGCGGTGTGGAGCAGGTTTAAAAGCCCTGCTTTTTTGGCCAGTTTCGCGGTTTCAAGCATATATTCATAGAAGACCACCGGCTCTCCGAAAGCATAGCTTATTGATTTCAGATTTGCCGCTTTGGCGTGTTCGATCACGGTTCCGGGCGGCATGTCATAGGCGTGGACCTCTTCGGGATCGACCAGCGCCATATCCCAGACCTCGCAGAATTTGCAGGACAGGTTACAGCCGGCCGTGGAAACCGACAGCGCCCTGCTGCCGGGCAGAATATGAAAGAAAGGTTTGCGTTCGACCGGGTCTTCCTGCACCAGGACGGGATTTCCGTAAGCCAGGGTATGGCCGGTGCCGTCATGATTGCTTCTTACGCGGCATCTGGCTCTTTGCCCGGGCTGTAATTTACACTCCCAGGGGCATAATCTGCATCGGATGTTATTGTTGTCTGCTTTTTCGAACCACTTGCCGGGTCTTGGCCTGAAAAATCCTTTGCGAGCAGTCTGGGCATAGCCCTTATTTGCACCGGTCCCAATTCCCGCAACACATAGTGCGCAAAATCCACCTAAGCCCGCCTGGAGAAATTCCCTTTTGGTTAATCCCTGTCCATCGATATTTTTACCACCCATACGGTCTCCTCGATATCATTAATACCACAAAAGCGGTGCCGTTAACTATTGCCGCCAGAAGGCAACACGCTATTATTCCCATAATCGGAGCCACAACCGCACTTGCAACAATTGCTCCCAAACACGCGCCAAACAGTTCTATACCATAAACGGTTCCAGCGGATCTTTCAGCCTGACGATTCAAAGCCATAAAACATTCTGCTGCCAGCGGAAAATCCAGTCCGTTCAGCAACCCCGACACAAAAGTCAGAACCGAAAACAGCATAAAAACAATCGCAGCCGATTCAATCGCGGCGGCGCGTGGCAGTAAAACTGCTATTAAGCAAGCCAGAGCCGCTATTGCGAACTGTACCGCTGCAAGCGTATTTGTGTTCGCCTTATTAGCAACATATCTATGAGTAATCGCCGTCCCTATCGCCAAACCCGCCATAAATATAGCAACTATCAGCCCCACCATCTCATAGATAAAGCCGTATATGCTTTGAAAGGAAAATATAAGTGCGATTTGCAGTATCATCGTTGAAAGCCCCGTTGTGAATACCGCGAAAATCACTGCGAACTGCATATCGGTTTTTTTAGCGGTTAAACTGCCTAAGAGTCGCAGAATTATAGAAAGGCCAATAAAAAAGACGATCGCAGGCACAATCCACCACCGTTGAATTTGTAACAATCGGCCAACTATCTCCGTATGGCCGGCTCGTGTCAGGTCGCCCCAGAACATCAGTGTGTAGTAGTACCCAATAGGCTTGAAATCGGAATTTATGAAGAACTGTGTGCGCACCGGCGGCAATTCATCTTCTATTTTTTGTTGCTGCGATATAGACTGAGGTAAAATGGGTCCGGTCTGCGGCCCGGCAAGGTGAGCTTCGTCGGTGCGGCCATGATTGCGGATTATACAGTTAATTCGTCGAAGCTGCGACTGCTCCAGCAACAGATGAAAATGTTGGCCGGAAAAACCCTCGGACTGGATATTCCGTTGCATATATCGTTGTTGAAGTACAGCCGCATCGGATGATATCTGCTCTGGCGAATCCGAGGCAAAGTAAAACAAAAATCGTTCCCCTACCGGCAGGACATTTGAAAAAACGCTTCTCAAAGTGTGGTATATCGTGGTGTTTCTATTAGCCACAGATCTGCTTCGCAGCCCTGAAGTTGAGACAGCCCCTATAACAAACACTCCATCCGTATTAAGCAGGCTGCCGGCCTGTGCGAAAAACTCGTTAGTATAATAGCGGTTCAGTACTGCCGTGGCAGGATCAGGAATATCAACGATTATCATATCATATTTTTTGTCGGCTTCTTTCACGAAGACTCTGCCGTCAGCGTGAATTAGCCGAACTCGCGGATCAGCCAATGCTGTCAGCGTGGCCTGGGCAATATAAGGCTTGGCCGCTTTGGTCAGCACTTCATCCAATTCGACATAATCAATCTGCTCGACGGGATGTTTGGCTATTTCGCTGAGTGTGCCGCGCAAGCCGCCGCCGATCAGCAGAACGCTCTTGGGTTGGGAGTGTTGAACCATAGCGAAATGTGCAAATACTGATGCCTGCTGCTGTTCAAAATGCGGCACCAGTGTTTCTGGTCCGGCAGTGGCAAACATCAGGTGTCCGCTCCTGAAAAAGCTGTATTGATCATCACGACGAGCTATTGTGATATTTCCATATTTGGATTGATGAGTCTCGACAAGCTGGTGTTCAGGTGCGAAATACCGCCATTGAATTGTATATGCCCAATCGTTCACATAGCCGAGAAATGCAAGGGATGCACCTGCGACAATCAGCAAAACAATGACGACAGTGCGTATTTGCCAATGCACTTTCGTCGTTGAACCGGCGACTTTTCGAGCACTCCAAAGGACACCGGCGGCCATTAGCATACCGGCCAGAACTACAGATTGAAATGAGTTTAGGTAACGCACCATCGCGAATGTAAAGACTATTCCGCCGATGATATTTCCCGCGGCTTCGCCTATGTATGTTTTGCCTGCGCCGGACATTCCTACCGCACCGTCACTCTGCCGCCAGATCTTTGCCAGCAGTACAAACTGCATCCCGATAAGCAGACACAGCGGCGCCATAACGACAAAGCTGGAGATAATAATATCCGGCAAAGACAAATACGCTCCGGGTGTAACATCAAAGAATCCCCTCAATCCGCGTATGACAGAAACTGTAATTACCAGTAATGGTAATATGGCTGCGATATTTAAGGTTAAAATAGTCAGAGAACGATTTGTCCGCTGAGCTATTGTCGCTCCGATGGCGCTTCCAACACCAACCCAAGCCATCCAGGCTGCCAGAATGATGCCGATAGAAAGCTCATTGCCGTGAAAAACCATCAGCAACTCGCGCAGAAGAACCACCTGGGCTATCTGGGAGATTATGCCAAGCATCAGAACAGAAAAAAAATGAGCAGGCACTTTTTTCATTATCGCCACTCGAAGCTCAATATATAAAACACTTGTTCAATTCTCATTTGTCGGTATTTGTGGCAAGAGCGGATAAAACATTTTGGTGCGCCTCAAGGTCGCCTCGGCTGTATAAAACAAAGCGGACAATTTTTATATATTTCAGCTTGTCGGTCATTTCCAAAATGGCGCCGAAGGCCACACTGGCGGCGTCCTCAACAGGGTAGCCGAACGCGCCGGCAGATATGGCAGGAAATGCGATTGATTCTATTTTGTGCTTTTCTGCAAGCAGCAGGGCGTTGCGATAGCAATCTGCCAGCAGCTTGTCCTCGGGCTTGTCTCTGCCGTAAACAGGGCCGAGGCAGTGGATAATATATCTATTCGGCAGTTTATGCCCGCCTGTTAAAACGGCCTGGCCGAGTTTAATCGGAGCCAGCGGCCGGCATTCCTGCTCCAACTCCGCTCCGGCAGCGCGATTAATAGCACCGGCTACGCCGCCGCCCATTCTAAGCTGGGCATTCGCGGCATTAACCACAGCAGCAATATCGCCCTGCGAAGCAATATCTCCCTGAACACACTCAATTTTAACGCCGTTTACTATTTTCTGCATTATCGCACCTGTCTTTTTCACAAAATTTGATGCGCAAGAGGTTCAAAGTTTTTCCTGTTGTACCTGCTTTAATATGTGCCAGTATGCTCCACGATAACCTTTTTTAATCGCGTTTACAAGTAGTTGGTTATCGGTGTAGCCGTAGTCGCGGTCAGCGTCGCCCGCTTCGAATGAGAGGAAACGCTCATCATCGGCGGTTAAATCGCGTATGTAATCTTCGATGTCACTGCCGAGATTTTCAGAGACATAGTACAGCGGAAACAGCGGGTCTTTGATGTGGACTGCCCGGGCAGAGTCATTTGCCAACTGCTCATACAGCGGCGTACCTTCGTAAAGTCTTATTCCGACGGATATACCCACCGCGTCAGCATCTATCGCTTTGAAAAAATCGATACTGCTGTGGATGCTTTGCCTTGTTTCGTAGGGGGCACCAATGAGCAGATCGAACATAACATCAATTTCATTGTCACGGCATATCCGAGCTGTTTTTTTTACATCATCCGGGTTATGACCCCTGCCCAATATCGAGAGCATTTGCGGGTTTGCCGAGTCGGCTCCGAAATTTATGCCCAGGCATCCGGATTTTTTCATCAGCTGGCCAAGCGATGAAGGAAACGGCGCACAACCGCAATAAGCGTACCATTTTATTACATCATTAAGACCGCTTTTGATAGTAGCCTGGCATACTTTTTCGGCATAGTTCGGAGGCAAATTAAACTCTGAATCACAAAAATGAAAACAGTCAACACCCTTCTCTACCAGATTGCTCAACTCTTCTACAACATGCTCCGGTCTGCGAAACCGCATTGACCTGCCTTTGGCTATTGGGTCGGCGCAATAGGTGCAATTCTGATCGCAGCCGCGTCTGGTTTCTATATTTCCCTGTCCGCCTTGTTCAAAGTAACGGCGGTTATCAATGAAATTCCGCTTACTCAAAAACTCCATATCCTCGATATGCGCATATTCGGTTTTATTGGCTACGGCTGTGCCTTGCTCGAAAAACACCAGTCCGGCAATATCTTTATAATCCTGTCCTTTATGCAAACGCATCGCAAGCTCGGCCAAGGCATTTTCGCCGTCGCCTTTTATACCGAAATTGCCGCCGCAGTATCGTAAAGCCCTATCAGGCATTATAGAAAAACCGCATCCGCCGAGGACGACCGGCACTGCGTAATTTGTTTTTAGAAACGATACGATGTCACGAACCGGATCAAGGAAAAACTCGCGTGTGGAAGAAGAACTGTCATCTATATTTCGAACGGACAGGCCGATAAGATCGGGGCAGTGCTTTTCAATCGCATGCTTTAGTGCCTGCTCTGTAGAATTTTCCCAGGCCAGATCCACAAGAACAGGCTCAATTGCCTTATGCTCCAGTGCCGCCGCCAGATAGTCCAGTCCTACAGGAGCAACAGGAGGCTGAGCGCGATTAGTGTTAACCAGCAATACTTTCGGGCAGGACATAATTTACCTCACACAGATTTTGCGTTTTTATGGTATTGGCGCTTAATCCAGTACATTATTACCGTAACAACATAGTCTATCTGGTCGTCAGTAAGTTCTTCTCCGGTTTTTATACGATGCCATTTTTCAAGACATTTCCGACAGCATGTCGCGGTGGCGTGCTGAGCGATAAACACCGGATGGTTTTTCATCGGTGTCTGTTTGCCGTCGTTTTTCGGTGATGAAGGAGCCAGCCTGGATGTGACGAACTCTCGAGCATGGCGTTCTATCAATGCCGGCCCTGTTTCGTGCAGATATCTCAGTTCCTTATCGTGCAGGGTAAATCTTGCCCGAAACTTCGATTCTGCCAAAGCACAAAAGACATTTTCCAGATTTTGCTCTTTAATGCGCATATTTTGTATATCACTGACTCAACATCCTTTGCTACCGATTTTTGCATCAATTATAGCAAGTAATCGGAATCAATGTAATGATACTGCTGGATTTTTTTAGGGCGTCTAACAAAGCTATCTCATAGTTTATAGATTTGTCAATTTTTTGAATCTCTTCAAAAATTCTGCTGTTTTGTTTAGTGGGAATTTCTGGACAGGCTGGGCAGCAGCGGTTAATATAGCGGCTATGGAACTTTACCCGTTAAAATTTGAGCCTATTTTTAAGCAGCGTATCTGGGGCGGCCAGAAGCTCAGGGAGTATTTTAATAAGGATATTCCACCTTTTGAGAAGACAGGCGAAAGCTGGGAACTTGCGGATTTGCCGGATGATAAGTCTGTTATCACCAACGGCGAGTTGGCAGGTCAGACACTTGCCGAGGCAATAGAGCAGTATCCCGGCGAGATTGCAGGTAACGCCGATTTCAAAGAACCGTTCCCGCTGTTGATTAAACTTCTCGATGCCGAAGAGGTTCTCAGCGTCCAGGTTCACCCAGATGCTGAAGCTTGTCAAAGAATGGCAAAAGGTGACCCTAAGACCGAATGCTGGTACATAATAGCGGCCCAGCCTGGTGCGGCGATATATAAAGGCTTAAAGAAAGGTGTAACGAAAGAAGATTTCGAGCGAGCCATTGCCGGCGGCACAGTTGCGGATTTGCTGAATAAGGTGGTGGTAAAGCCGGGTGAATGTCATTTTTTACCTGCCGGCACGCCGCACGCAATTGGGGCGGGACTGCTTATTGCCGAAATTCAAACACCGTCAGACACTACATACCGAGTTTTTGATTTCAACCGCGTTGATAAAAACGGCAAATCTCGGCCATTGCATATTGCAGAGGCTATCGAGAGTATTCATTTCGAACAGGATAGTTCGGACATCCCGGTAACGCAGTCAGGCCGATTGGTGGACTCGGACTATTTTAAGGTTGATAAAGGTCATAGGCGCGATGGCGGTAGTGAGTTTATGAAGCCGGGCAAATTAAAGGTTCTTATGATTCTTTCAGGCAACGGTAAATTCCGGCGCGATACAGAGGCTGAAGTCGAATTCAAGGCAGGTGATACGATACTTGTCCCAGCCTGCTATCAGGGAGCAGTGGAGTTCGACACCGAGTCTGAATATCTTAAAGTGTTGCTATAAAGCCCGGATATCAGGAATCTTTTTGCTCGGCCTGTATGGCTCCGCGAATGCCTCTCATCTTAAAATAGCCTTTTTTCCACACCGTTAAAAGAGAAACTACGGCTATTATAAGCGCCATTACTCCGGTATAGCGTGTTCGCACCTGGCTCATTAACAGTCCGAGGATTGCATAAAGGCCTGCGAGAAGGTAGCAGATGGCAACGGTTTTTTTCAGCGGCATCCCGCGGTCTATCATCTGGTCGTAAATATGGCCGCGATCCGAGATAAACAGTGGGCGTTTGTTTATTAGTCTTCTAATCAGTGCCACCGCTGTATCGAGAATCGGCAAGCCGAAGACTACGATTGAGGCCAGCCACCAGCGGGGGATACCCTCTGCAAATAGGATCATAAGAGCCGCAATAACAAACCCCAGCAACATACTGCCGGCGTCGCCCATAAATATCTTGGCAGGGTAGCGGTTAAACGGCAAAAAGCCAAATACACCGCCTATAAGGGCAAGGCAAATAACTATCCGCACAGGATCACCGATGTCACTAAAACCCCAGGTTGCCAGATGTATGGCCACCAGAAGCATGGCAATGGTGATTATAGCGGTAACACCGGCGCATAGTCCGTCGAGCCCGTCGAGCAGGTTCAGCGAGTTTGTCGCGCCGAGAACAAAAGCAACCACTAACGCGCCTTCAAGAAATGTCTGGAATGCGTTGTTAATAGGGATGCCAAGTTGAGCCTGAACAAAATCGAGGTTGGGCATTACACCTGCCAGCAGCAGGATTACGGCTGCAAGTAGTTGCCCGCCGATTTTCTGGATAGGTTTAATATCGAAAATGTCGTCCATCAGGCCTATGAAGCACGCTACGGCTGCCCCGGCGAGTATGCCCAAAAGCCAAACGGTGCTTTGCGGAAAGAATTCTTCCCTCCGGATAAGCACAAGGCCGTAAAGCACTCCGACAGTCAATCCCACGAGTATTCCGACACCGCCGAGATAGGCGATTGGCTCTTTATGTGTTTTTACCAGGTCATCCGGTTTGTCAACGATCCCGCATTTTATGGCAATCTTTTTGCACAGCCAGGTTGCTGCCAGGGATGAGACAAACGCCGCTATTAGTGCCGGGTAAAATCTTGTTACCCAAAGTAACGGTTTTTCAGGGCCGAGGAAAGCTTCAAACATTTAACATCCTTTCCTGTCAATTTGAGGATTTTCCAGCCAGACTTCGGCATCGTACCTGAGCATAGCCAGATTATCTTTGAAGCCGTCGGAAGTAATTCGCGGCTTCCTGCCGTTTAGTTCCTGCAATATCCATTTAGGGAAATCTGCTCCGGCTTTTATCGAGAGGGGCACGCCGCCACCGAACCGCGGATTTACCTCGATAAAACTTATCTTGCCGGTGGGTGTTTCAAACAACTGTAATGTTATGACGCCCGGGCCTGCTCTAAGTCTTCGCACAACCTCTCCGGCCTGTTCCATCATTGTATGATTCTTGACCGTCATGCTCTTGCTTACCTCGCCGGAGCGTACTTCTATTCGCCTTCGCGGCACAACGCAGCGCGGATTCATATGGAGATCGACATAGACATCGCAGGTATGCTCGATCCCTTCTATTAGATGCTGAACTATCGCGTTTGGGACTGTCCTTGCCAAAAATTTCAGGTCGTTGCGATTGCCGACCACAGCGCTGCCTCTGCTGGCGTAGCCGTCACGCGGCTTGATAAAACAGGGCCAGGGAAGCTTTTTTCGCGACAATGCTGTTCGAACGGTCATTGTTTCCGGAGAGGGGAGGCTATTTTTTGTCAGGAAACGGTAAGTTTTGATTTTGTCCTGACATATATCAATTACTTCGGGATCGGATACCAGCACTCGGCAACCGAGGGATTCGAATTTGTGTTTGTTTAGGGCCAATACCCGCAAATCAAGGTCAACAGTTGGAATAAGCAGTCTGACGCTGTTTTTTTTGACAATCGATATAAGATGTTTGATGTAGTCTGTTTCAGTAACACGCGGGACTACGAATTTAGCATCGCATAGCTGAAGAGCCGGGCTTAGCGGTGTCATATCGGTTCCGAGAAAGCTGTATTTCAGTTTTAGCGATCCCGCTGCTTTTCGGAAGCTGTTAAGAAGCGAAACCCTTCTGCCTATGCAGGTGAAAATTATTGCCGGAAATTCGACACTGGCTTTGGATTTTGTCATTTTAGTTTGCGGTTCCTTATTTGTCGGCAGGTTTTATGAATCAATTACCGGCATTTTGCTCTGCGGGTTCGCCGAACACAAAAGTATTCATTTATTTTGACATTCGGGCAATCCGCATCTAAACTATTTATTTATAGCGATAATCGGACAAATTAGCCCGTACGGTTAGTTTTTACCAAATTTTAATGTAAATGACAAGAAAGTGAATATGCAAGTACCGTTTTTGGATTTGAAAGCTCAGTTTGAAAGTGTTAAAAGCGAAGTTATGCCCGCCGTAGAGCAGGTGTGCGCCAGTCAAATGGTCTGCCTTGGTCCTGCGGTAGAGAATTTCGAGCAAAGTGTGGCAAAATACTGCGGCAGCAAACACGCAATCGGCGTTTCGAGCGGCTCGGATGCTTTGCTGGTAAGCCTTATGGCTTTGGAGGTCGGGGCAGGCGATGAGGTCATTACTACTCCGTTTACATTTTTCGCCACGGCAGGAGCAATTGCTCGCGTTGGCGCAAAGCCTGTTTTTGTGGATATCGACCCGGGTTCGTTTAATATGGCCACGCGGGATATTGCCTCGGCGGTAACGCCGAGAACGGCCGCTATAATGCCGGTTCATCTTTACGGCCAGATTTGCCGTATGGAGCAGATTATGGAAGTCGCTGCCGAATACGAACTTGCCATCGTAGAGGATGCCTGTCAGAGTATCGGTGCCGCACAGAAAGATAAAAAAGCGGGCACTTTCGGCCAATTCGGATGTTTTTCATTTTATCCTACGAAAAACCTCGGCGCGTTCGGTGACGCCGGGCTGATAGTGACTGACGACGAAGATTTGGCAAAAAAAGCTAAAATGTTGCGCAATCACGGCCAGAGCAGTCAATACGATTACGAATTTATCGGAGGTAATTTCCGTATGGACGGCATTCAGGGTGCTGTGCTGGATGCCAAGCTCAAGCATCTGGAAAGCTGGAATGAAAAACGCCGAGCCAACGCTGAAATATATACCGAAAAATTCAGTGGCTCACCTGTTAAGCCGCCAATGGTCGAACCCGGCAATGTGCATACATATCATCAATATACCATACTCGCGCCAAAGCGGGATGAACTGAAAGATTATCTGAATAAAAAGGGCGTAAGCTCAGCAGTGTTCTATCCAAAGCCGCTGCATCTGCACAAATGCTATGATTATCTCGAACATAGAGAGGGAGACTTTCCTGTTGCAGAACAGTTGAGCAAAGAGGTGCTTTCGCTGCCTATAGCGCCGGAGCTAAGCAGCGAGCAGATAGAGTACGCTGCTGATAAAGTCCTGGAGTTTTATAGCAAAAAATAACGGGAGGAACAGGTGCTTAAAGAAAGCGAAAATCCGCCTATTATATGGCCGGAAGAGGATTCTATATGTCTTTTTGAGGGCAGGTGGCGCGTAGCGCATACTAAAAGCAGAAATGAAAAGGCCGTCGCTCATAAGCTGATTGATAAAAATATCGCTTATTTCCTGCCTATGAGCTGGAAAGCTCACAGAGTGCGAGGGCAAAAGGTAAAAGCTTTGTTGCCGATATTTCCTGGATATTTGTTTTTTTGCGGCGATGAGGAAGACCGCGTTGAGGTGCTGCGTACTAATCGGGTTGCTAGTATAATCGAAACAACCAACCAGCAGAAGCTCATACAGGAGCTGGTACAGATAGAGCAGGCTCTAAAATCAGGTGCGTCTCTTGAGCCGCACAAACAGCTTGAGCAGGGCCAGCGGTGTCGAATAGTCGCCGGGCCGCTCTCGGATATAGAGGGTACGGTTTTAAAGACACAAAGCGGGGCAAGGCTGATTTTGAAAATCGAGATGCTGGGACAGGCTGCCAGCACCGAAATTGATCTGGACAATGTTGAAGTGATTGAGTGATGGCGGAATATCTGATATATCTCGCACAGGCGATTGGCTGGCTTATGGTGCTGGACGGCGCAGTGTTTCTGGTTGAGCCAACATGGATCAGACCGGTTGTTAAGTTTCTGGTAAAAGGCAGAATACTCAAAATTACAGCCGCCGCACGCACCGTCGGAGGGATTATACTTTTCATCTCGGCAGGACAGGGCAGAATACCATGGCTTATGATATTAGGCGGCATAATGCTTATTATCGCCGGAGTGCCGGGACTTATCATAGATATCGATGCTCAGCGTAAAATAATGCTTGAATCGTCTGAAGAATCTCCGGCAATAGTAAGAGCGTCAAGCGCAGTCGTGCTGGCACTTGGCATAGGAATTGTTTTCGGCTCGCAGGTTTGAAAACAACTCCGCAAGCGGCATTGACAACCCTCGGCCTGCGGGCTAATATATTGGCGAAGTTGCTCGCAACGGACGCGACGGCAGAAATTTTTCATTAATCACATGCGCCAATTTACCGGTAAAAAGGCAAAAGGATGGCAACGATTTTAGCTGTAATACCCGCAAGGCTGGAAGCGACAAGGTTTCCGGCTAAAGTTCTCGCCAAAGAAACCGGCAAGTATCTCATTGAACACACCTATCAACAGGCTCGCAAAGCAAAACTGCTCGACGATGTTATTATCGCCGCCGATGACGCTAAAGTTGTATCGGCTGCTGTTGAATTCGGAGCAAAGTGCGTTCTGACTGATTCGGCTCACCAAAGCGGCACCGACCGTATCGCCGAGGCAGTGGCTGAGCTTGATGTTGATATTGTAATCAATCTCCAGGCTGATGAGCCGGAAATAGAACCGTCCAGCATCGACCTCTTGGCAGGGCTGCTGCTTGAAAATCCGAATTATGATATGGCCACATTGGTTGCCGAATTTGAATCCCCCACTCAGGTTAGGGATCCAAATATGGTAAAAGCAATAACCGACTCGGAGGAAAGGGCGATATATTTTTCCCGTTCGGTAATTCCCTATGACAGGCAGAGTCCTGTCGTCGCAGACGTGAAGAATTACTTGCGGCATCTCGGGGTTTACGCGTATCGAAAACCGTTTCTGTTAGAATTTACGAAAATGCCGCCGGGCAGACTCGAACAGATTGAAAAGCTCGAGCAGTTGCGTGCACTTGAAGCAGGCCGAGCCATATTAACGGCCAAAGTAAACCATATCGCCCCGGGCATAGATACTCCAGAACAATACGCCGAGTTTGTTCAGCGATATAAAGAGAATACAAAAACCTGAATTACAGACAGGATGATAATATGGCAGAAGAAAAAGACCTCCTTGCGTCAGTAAGTGACATATCAACGGACAGTGAATTTTTTTCACCCAAGCCGCCGGGCTATCAGCCGGGCAAAACGAGATACTGTTTTGTTATGGGGACGGTAATGAGCGGTCTTGGCAAGGGCATATTTTCATCCTGCCTGGCCAAGCTGATGAAGGATAAAGGCCTGAAAGTCGCCCCGATAAAGCTTGAGGGCTACCTTAATATTGATTCCGGCACTCTTAATCCTTTCCGTCACGGTGAGGTATTTGTACTCGATGACGGTATGGAGTGCGATATGGATCTGGGGACTTATGAGAGAATGCTTAATCAGGATTTGTCGCGGGCAAATTTCGCTACATCGGGACAGATTTTCAGTTCCGTATTGCACAAGGAGCGTCACGGTGATTATCTGGGCAGAGATGTTCAGATGATTCCCCATGTAACCGGTGAAGTGAAGCTGCGCCTGAGGACTCTTGCGATGCAGTCCCAAGCGGATATTGTATTTGTGGAAATAGGAGGAACCGTAGGCGACCTTGAAAACGCATATTATATAGAAGCGATGCGCGAGCTTGCATATGAGGAGGGTCCCGGCTCGTCCTGCTTTATGGCGCTGACATATATTCTCGAACCCAAAACTCTCGGCGAACAGAAATCCAAAGCCGCCCAGCTTGGTATCAAGCAACTGATGCAGCTTGGCATTCAGCCGGACATTATCGCCTGTAGAGCGACGCGACCGGTAAATGAAGCTGCCCGACAAAAGATAAGCATCTATTCCAATGTTCCCGTGGACAGAGTGGTTTCTCTGCCTGATTCGGCCAGTATATATATGATTCCCGCGATGCTGAGAAATGGCGGCCTCGATTTTGAAGTTCTCAAGCTGCTAAAGCTCGAAGATCGCATCAATCTGAGGTATGAGCGAAATGCCTGGGCAAGATGGTGCGATTTTACCGACAAAATTGGAACTGCTTCAAAAGAGATCAATATCGGAATAACCGGCAAATATACTTCCGTGCGTGACAGCTATGCCTCTATTATTAACGCCCTTGAACATGCCGGCATCGCTCTGGGCTGCAATGTCAGGATAAGCTGGATAGACACCACGGACATAGACAGCAAAAATGTACAGAAGTATCTGGCCGAGGTGGACGGCATTATCGTTCCAGGAGGGTTCGGTACGCGCGGGGCAGAGGGGAAAATCGCCTGTATTAAGTATGCTCGTGAGAATGAGCTGCCGTATCTTGGCATTTGTTTCGGCTTTCAGATGGCGGTAATTGAATTCGCGCGCAATGTATGCGGACTTATCAAAGCAAATTCCACTGAAATAGATACTAATTCAGATGAACCAGTAATAGGCATATTGCCGGAACAGAAAAAAATCGAAGGACTCGGCGGCAATATGCGACTCGGCGGCTATGATGTTTCGCTAAAACCGGACACAATGGCCGCGAAGCTTTACGGCAATGCCGAAAGCATTAGGCTTAGATTCCGACATCGTTATGAGGTGGATCCGCATTATATCGAAAAGCTCGAAAAGGCCGGACTGGTATTTTCCGGCAGGGCACCCGATCATCCGATTATGCAGATATTCGAGCTGCCCGATCACCCTTTCTTTATGGGAACACAGGCCCATCCGTGTCTGATATCCAGACCTTTGCGTCCGGAGGCGATGTTTGTGGGGTTGGTTGCTGCCGGGATGCGAAAAAAATACCCCGAACACAAAATGCCCGGGGTAATAGAAATCGTAAGGGAAGTCTGCGGCCAATCAACGAAAAAGCTATGGTAAATGATTAACAATCGCCGTGATTACAAGCCTCTGAACAGGTTGGGTTGTTTTCCTGGGGGGATTGCTCACCTTTAAGCCGTTCTATTTCTTGTTGAAGCTGTTGGTTCTCCTCTCGAAGCTCTCTGTTCGAGTCCATCACATGCGAAAGAATATCCTGCACATTCTTCTGAATCTGCTCCTCTACCATATGCTGCAACCGCTCTTTTTCCTGCCTCGACTCTTCCAGTTGCTCATTCGCAGCGGCAAGCTCAGACTCCAGATTTACAATTTGCTGTTGTAATTCGCGGTTTTCAACAAGCACCATTCTTGCTTCTCTGTCCGTGATAGGTTCTTCTGCCTGATTATTACAGCCCGAAGCCGCAAAACCAATTGCCAACGCCAGAAACAAAACTAACATAGTTTTCATAGTCCTTTGCCTTTCTATTGTACTGAAGCAGCTACTTTTGTTATTAAATCGACCTATCCATAGCATATCTTAACTCTATTTGAACAGAACGCTCAATTTCCGTATTTTTTCCTCATCCTGTTGCTTTGGGTTTGTCCATAACGCCTTTTCAAGACTCTTGCGACAGGTGCAATCATTACTGAGAAACTCGGCCTGGCTGTTCATTACCGCATTAACCAGACCAAGACAGTTATCAGTTGCTTGTTTGATGTTCGCAAGTATTTCGGCGAGCAGGCCTTCCCCGTCGCCGGAGTGTTCTTTCCAGCAATCATAATCGCTTACCAAACAAAGCAGAACATAACAAATCTGCGCTTCCCGTGCGAGCTTTGCTTCCGGCAGGGCGGTCATACCTATCAGGTCACCGCCCCAGCTTCGATGCATAAGCGACTCGGCTCTCGTGGAAAACTGCGGCCCTTCCATACACACATAACAGCCGCCGTTATGGGTGTTAAATTTCTGCTGTGTTGTTATCTTTGCGAACTCCGCCCGCAATCTATCGCAGGTCGGATGAGAAAATTCACAGTGAACTGCCGCTGCGCCGTCGAAAAATGTATTTGCTCGGCTGTAAGTTTTGTCGATGAACTGATCCGCCAGAACGAGCTGGCCGGGTTGAATTTGTTCGCGCAGCGACCCTACCGCCCCGATGCTTATCAGCGTTCGCACTCCCAGTTTTTTCAGGGCGTAAATGTTAGCTGCATAAGGAACTCTGCTGGGTGAATATTTATGTCCCGAGCCATGACGATTTATGAATGCGGCACGGTAATTGCCAAATTTGCCCAGTATTATCTCATCGGATGCTGATCCGAAAGGCGTATCAACCTGCTCGGATGAAACATCGGTCATATACTCCCTGACTGCGCTTCCAAGACCTGTGCCGCCAATTATCCCAATTACCGGTTCAGCCATTTAACTCTCCCGCTCAACTCTCGGCCATTACCGCGTCTTCGATGTCAAAATTCGCATAGACATTCTGCACATCATCGTGATCCTCGAATGCCTCGACCAGCGAAAGCACTTTGCGTGCTGTGTCCTTGTCATCAACTTTTACGGTGGTGTCGGGAATCATAGAAATCTCTGCCATTTCCATTTTAATTCCCTTTTCCTCGACTGCCGCTTTGAGGCTGTCGAAATCACCCGGCTCACAGGTAATTTCATAAAAGTCACCTTCGCTTTTCATATCCTCAGCACCGGCCGACAGAGCGGTATCCATCAGCTCTTCTTCGTTGGCGTCGGATTGATTAACGGTGATCAGTCCTTTCTTTTTGAACATCCAGTTTACGCAGCCGCTTGTTCCCATTGAGCCGCCGTGGCGTTCAAAAAGCTTCCTTACCTGCGGTGCGGTTCTGGTGCGATTGTCGGTCAAGGCCTCTACCAGCACAGCCACGCCGCCTTTAGCATAGCCTTCATAAACCACCTCTTCGTAACTTTCGCCGCTTAGTTCGCCGGTGCCTTTTTTAACAGCCTTTTCGATTGTATCTTTAGGCATGTTCTCGGCCTTGGCTTTATCAATGGCGTAGCGAAGCGGAAGATTCATTCCTGGATCTCCGCCTCCGCTGCGTGCTGCCACGATTATCGCACGCGCCAGCTTGCTCCAGATTTTGCCTCTTTTGGCATCATTGGCGGCTTTTTTATGTTTTATTCCCGCCCAGTGCGAATGACCTGCCATAAACACTCCTGTTAATTCGATTATTTCCGTTAATAATATGACATGCCGATTATAACTAATAACGCAAAATCAGACTACAAAATTTTACCGTCAAATAACGGGCTCGGTTCATTTTATAGCTGATCTTCTTCAAAAACGGCGACTCGACGGATGCTTTCGGATTTTTTCGTGTTTGAATCGACCGTTACGACAATGCCGTTTATACGAACATCTTTCTCGGCTATGCCGAAAGGAAATGGCATCTGTGTGCGGAAAGATTTTATAACATTCCGACTGTCTCTGCCAAGCACCCCGCAATGAGGACCGGTCATCCCGATATCAGTTATATAAGCGGTTCCGCCGGGAAGTATCCGCTCATCGGCGGTTACTACATGCGTATGCGTTCCAAAACACACGCTTACTTTGCCGTCGAGATAGTAGCCCATCGCGATTTTTTCGCTGGTGGCTTCGGCGTGCACATCGACTACGAAAATATCGTACTTATCTGCCAGTTTAAGCACCAGCCGGTCAATAGCATCAAACGGGGAATCGGCCGGCTTCATAAAGATTCGCCCAATAAGCGAAGCGACAGCTACAGTCGGGCCTTTGGATGTTTGATATACCGCAATATCTTTGCCGGAAGCATACGCTGAAAGATTAGCAGGTCGGGTGATATTGTTCTGAGTTTCCAGCGTCTGGATAATTTCGCGTTTTCGGTAAGTGTGGTCGCCGAGAGTAACAATATTCACGCCGTATCGCAGTAGTTTTTCGTAAATCTGTTCTGTAAGCCCTGACCCACCTGCTGCGTTTTCGGCGTTAGCGATAACACAATCGATTTCATAGTGTTCAACGATGGACTTGAGCTTATCAGCGAGGATTCTTCTGCCAGGCCTGCCGACAATATCGCCGAGGCACAAAAGGTTAATCTTCATACTTTGCTCCCAGTAAAATGTCGCAGCCGCTCCTGCTGAGAGCGGCCGCGGCATCTTTTATTTACGGCTACGACGCCCTTTACCTGGCGTATTCAATGCAGCGCGTCTCTCTCAGCAGTGTTACCTGTATCTCGCCGGGATAGGTCATTTCTTCCTCGACCTTTTTCGCGATATCCCTGGACATTTTCATCGCGGCTTCGTCAGCTACCTTTTCGGCGTTGACTATTACCCTGATTTCCCGGCCTGCCTGGATGGCATATGAATCGTCAACACCCTCGAAAGTATTGGCGATTTCCTCGAGTTTTTCCAGACGCTTGATATAGCGTTCGAGTGTTTCGCGTCTGGCACCGGGTCGGGAGGCACTGATAGCATCGGCTGCCGAAATCAATACTGTGTATGGATTGTCCGGAGGTATATCCCCGTGATGGCCTGCCGCGGCGTTTAATACTTCCGAAGATTCTTTGAATCTCTTAAGGTAATTTGCGCCAATTTCAGGGTGGCCGCCTTCGATTTCATGGTCAAGAGCCTTGCCTATGTCGTGGAGCAGGCCGGCTCTTTTGGCGATTGTTCCGTCGAGTCCGAGTTCATCGGACATTATCTGTGCCAGCGACGCTACTTCAATGCTGTGCCGCAAAACATTTTGCCCGTAACTGGTTCGATAGTGCAAAGTCCCCAGCAGCGACAGGATTTTGTTCGGCAAACCCCTGACATTTGTTTCAACGGCGGCGTCTTTTCCTATCTGAAGAGCCTTTGCGTTGACCTCTTTTTTGGTTTTTCCAACAAGATCTTCTATCCTCGATGGGTGTATCCTGCCGTCCTGAATCAGTTTTTCCATCGTCAAGCGGGCAACTTCACGCCTGATAGGGTTAAAAGCGCTCACTACGATCATTCCGGGAGTATCATCAACGATAACATCTATTCCGGTTGCCTTTTCAAACGCCCGGATATTTCTGCCTTCTCGTCCAATGATCCTGCCTTTCATATCGTCGTTTGGTATTTCCACCGTTGAGACCGTCGCTTCGCAGGTCTGCTCGGTGGCGTATCTTTGAATGGCACAACTAATGATTTCTCTGCTCTTTTCCTCGGCGGCTTCATTGGCCTCTTCAACCTTGCGCTGGATTAGCGACGACATTTCGTGTTCGCACTCGTCCTCGAGCCTTTGAAGCAGTAATTTCTGTGCATCGGCCTGGCTCAGTGAGGTGATTTTAAGCAGCTGATTTTTTTCCTGTGCCAGGACAGACGAAAGCTGCTTGTCTTTTTGGGAAAGTATATCCAGCCTTCGTTCGATTTCAGCTTGTCTGTTTTTGAGCTCATTTTCTTTTTGCTGGAGCTGATCGGAGTGGCGGTCTAATACATCCTCTCTTTTAAGCAGTCGGTTTTCGATTTCTCGAAGTTCGGCACGGGTCTCATTTGCTTCGGCGTTGAACTCTTCCTTACTTTTGATTTTTGCTTCGGCTGCTTCGATCTGGGCGGATTTGATAATATTTTCCGCTTCCTTTTGTGCCCCCTGGATTTGTCGTTCAAGGTCCTGTTCGAATGTCTTTGCCCTGGTTCGTGAGATTATTTGCTGGACGATAACCGCCAGACAGATACCCAGGATAAAGGCAAAGATACTGGCAACTGCCGTTGCCATGCCTTGTTGCATAAGTATTGCTTGCATAATACTTTACCTTTCCGTCATAAAAATTTTACTTTAACGGAAAGACCACGGATGTGACGGCTGTTGACTGGGGCAGGATTTCAATAAGTCCGTTTTTTTGGAATTAAAGCGTTTTTTCGTGCTTTAGCACGCCTCAATCCGTCCTAGTATGGACGGATAATTGCGGAAAATATAACCTTGATGTAAATATTTTTTCTTAAACACTAAAAACCTGCTTTTTTCCAATTTTTACCGGAATACGAAAATTCGCACATTTCACAATCCCAAACAACATATAATATGAGAAACATCGTTAGGATTGAATGATAGTACATACAGCCCTGTCAACTTAATAACTTGCTTTGCCGTTTAAGCCCTTCGTATATCAGTGTGTGTCATTTTCTCGGGCACACCGCAATCTTTCTTTTAATGCGAATACGGGGCAAATGTACGGAATGTTTGGATTGGGGTCAAGAAAAATCGGCTTTGAAAGAATAAGATTTGCTGCGAAAATGCATCGCGGCAGTTTTCATAACAGAAGACTACCAATTATGGTTTTCTTTTTTTCCGGCAGCATTTATAATAGGCGCGACTAAGATTTATCAGGCAAAATGCTTTTATGGGCAAAGAAAGACAAAAACCAAGCGATGCGGAGTTGCTCAATTTGTACGGACAGGGGGATGAGCAGGCTTTCCGTCTGCTTGTAAATCGTTATAAGAATAGCCTTTATGGTTTTTTAAGGCAGTTCATAAACCAGCAGGATCTGGTAGAGGATGTCTTTCAGGAGACTTTCCTGCAGCTTTACTCGAGCAAGGATAGCTTCGATACATCCCGGCCTTTGCGGCCCTGGCTTTTTACGATCGCCGCCAACAAAGCTAAGGATGCTCTGCGAAAACAGCAGCGAAAATCAGCGGTTCCTATCGGCGCCTTCTCTGATGGCGATGAAATGTCTTTTGAAGATGCCCTGGGGTTGCTAACATCCGATAAAGAAAGGCCTTATGAGGAATTACAGCAAAGCGAAACCGCAGAACAGGTTAGACAGGTTATATCGAATTTACCGGAACATCTGAAAGAAATTCTGATTTTGGCGTATTTTAATAAATTTTCATACAAACAAATCAGTGAGATATTAGGTATACCCATTGGTACGGTTAAGAGCAGGTTACACACTGCTGTTGGAAAATTTGCAAAAGATTGGAAAGCTTCTGTAGCGAGCAAAGAAAAATGATACCACTTACGACAGATCAGAAAAGGCTTTTATTGGATTATTGTGTTGGTATCACATCTCCAACCGAGTCAGAAGAAGCGCAAAAACTCGTAGAATCACACCCCGAAGCAGCTCAAATTCACAAAAATATCCAAAATTGCCTCTCCCCGCTTGAGTGTTGTATGGGCGAGGCTTGCCCGGATCAGCTCTTTGAAAGCACAATTACCCGTTTAAACGAAGCCGCAGGCGATAGCCAGAGTCAATTGAGACAACTAATCTCGGACGAGCAGTCCAAATCAACCAGAACAAAGCGTCCGCGGAGCTTCTGGGGTAATTTCGTTGAAATGGCAGCCACAGCGGCTGTTATAATGTTTGTTGCCGGTGTTTTAATTCCCTCATTACAATTTGCAAGACAACGCGCCTGGAAAGCTCAATCTCAGATGCAGCTTAGCAGAATTTTCCAGGGATTGAACCAATACACTCATGAACACGACGGTAGCCTGCCTTCCGTCGCGATGTCAGCAGGGCAGCCTTGGTGGCAAATCGGAAATAACGGTCAGGAGAATGTTTCAAACACCCGAAATGCATGGCTTCTGGTCAAAGAAGGTTATGTGGATGCCGGCAATTTCGTCTGCCCTGCAAGAAGCGATGGACAGGAGCTTCAATTCGATCCGGAAAAAGCAAAACAATATAATGATTTTCCCGCAAGGCGTTATATCAGCTATAGTTTTCGCATTCCCTGCCCCGAGGAAGGCTTTAATATCAACCAGTTAGAAGTTCTTATTGCCGATTTGAATCCGCTGTTTGAAAGACTACCGGAGGATTATTCAAAGGAGCTCGAAATAAGGCTTACCGATGCACTCCGCAATGTTAATAGCCAGAACCATGGCGGCAGAGGACAGAATGTCCTTAGAGCCAACGGTTCGGTCGTTTTTGAAAAGGATCGAATGGTTGGAGACGACGGCAGTGACATATACACCCTGCGCGATACCGAGATATACCGCGGCAGGGAGTATCCGTCATGCACAAATGACGCATTTTTAGCCCCTTAGATATTGCGATTCCCGCTTAACCTCTTAAAAATTCAGAAAATTATATTATGGGCAGTGGCAAAAGATTTGCATTGACTGTTCAGGACGGATGTTTTTTGGTGGTAGGAATTAATATATTGGACAATTCCATTTCTTAAGAATACACTTCAATCATTGAATTGCCAATGAGGGTTTTACTAACCAAATCACAGGTTTTTAAGGAGTTTTTGAAAATGAGGAAATTATTATTGTTTGCTGTAAGTGGCCTTGCTTTGTTTGTTTTGGCAGATATTATTCAGGCCCAGCCAACTCAGCGGGGACGCGGTCGCGGCCAAGCAGAAGAAGAGCCGCGCGAATCTCCAAGGCAGGATGCTCCCCAGCCGGACGAGGCAGTCAGTGAAAGAGCAGAACAAGCCGCCCAGGACAGAGACCAGCGTCGTCAGGAACTCCGGCAGCGCAGAGAAGAAGGAATGCGGCCAGCCAGGGATCGTGATCCGAACAGACCCGAGGATGCCGTCCAACGCCGCGGAGCCAGACCAATGGACGAAGAAACTGCCGCACCCGGCCCAGGCAGGGGAGCTGAGCAGAGAGAGCGAGCTGTTCAACAGCGCCGAACCCGCGAACAAAACAGACACACGATTCGGATAGCTCGTCTTGAAAGGATGAGCGAACTCGCCGAGGAACGAGACAGACAAGAGATGATCGAGAGAATCGATGAGCTTATGGAGCGTGAAAAATCACGCCATCAGAGGATGCTTGAAAGAATTGATCGACGGGAGGATGATGCCGAAGATACAGAGCAGCAGGGCGATGAAGCTGATGATGAAAATGACAATTAGCCCTAAGAGGGAACATAAAATGAGACTCAAAATAGTTTTTCTGGTTTTGTTGTTTTTTGTTGGTTCGGTGATGTTTTTAGGCTGCGGTGAGCGTGAAGATGCTGCTGAGACCGTTGAAACTGTAAGCCCTGATGAAGCCCGTTCCCAGGCCCAGCGGGAGATTACAGAAGAGAACCTCGATGAGGAGTTTGAGCGGCTTGAGCGGGAAATAATGTCCGAGCTTGAGTAGCGAATAATAAAAAGTTTACTGCTGGGCTTCCTTTTCGGTAATGAGTTGATAGGCTTGCTGGGGCGAATCAGCGTTTTGAAGATTTTCTTTGAAAGTTTCGTCGAGCATCAGACGGCTTATTCGCGCAAGCGCCTGGATATGCGGGCCGGTCTGGTTAGTCGGGGATACAAGAAGGATCACTATTTGTACGCCCTTGCCGTCAACGCTCTCGAAATCAATGGGGTCTTTCGTGATTCCGATAGACATCACCAGTTCATTTACGGATCGGCTTTTACCATGCGGAATCGCGATTCCTGAACCGATTCCCGTGCTTCTTGTCCGTTCTCTGGCTATTACCGCCTCCAGGGCGGCTTTCCTATCCTGAAGCAGGCCGTTTTCATCGAGTAAATCGACAAGCTCTTCTATAACGGCCATTTTATCCGTATTTTCAAGCGGTGCTTTTACGCAAGCAGGCTGTAATATCTCTGTTAAAGTCATTTAAACTATGTTGCCCCTTACCATGTTGTTAGCATAAATTATTCAATATATGGAATCTTGCGAGTATATTCAATTCAATTATTCTCTTTCAATGTTTAATTTCGGTGTCAACACTCGATCACGATATTCACAAGTAAGAGCCTATCTGATTCTCACTGTCGAGATCGAGAAAAACAGCTCCGGCATCGATTCAGGCAGCTTCTTTTTCACTAAGTAACCTTATCTCGGATGAACCTCATACTCACTAGCCACTTCAGCGATTGTTTTTATCGCCGTAAGAGCTATTTTCGCTTGAAGGCAGCACAGTAGTTGCGTTAAATTCATCTCCTGAAAAATCATCTTCTCAGGCGACAAATCCACCTTAATCAAGCGTTCATTTTTTCTGTTTTTTCTGGATTTTTGCCCAGGTGTCTTTCAGTGAGACTGTTCGGTTAAAGACCAGTCGGTTCTCATCAGAATCGGGATCAACGCAGAAATAACCGTTTCGCTCGAACTGCACTCTGCTCAGCGGTTTCAGGTCTTTTACGCACGGTTCTATTTTGCAGTCGGCCAGAACTTCCAATGAATTAGGGTTTATGTTATCCGTAAAGTCGTCGCCCTCGGCCACATCTTCGGGGTTTTCTTTTGTAAACAGCGTTTCGTAAAGGCGTACCTCGGCATCTACCGCCTGTTCTGCCGAGACCCAGTGCAGCGTGCCTTTTACTTTTCTGCCGTCGGGTGCGTCACCGCCGCGTGTGGCGGGGTCGTAGGTGCAGCGGATACCGATTATTTCACCGTTGTCAGCTTTAACCACATCGGTGCAGGTTACAAAGTATGCATATCGCAGACGAACTTCTCTGCCCGGAGCCAGCCGGAAAAACTTCTTTGGCGGCTCTTCCATAAAGTCATTCTGTTCGATATAAATCACCCGTGAGAAAGGCACCTGCCGGGTACCGGCGCCGGGGTCTTCGGGATTATTGACCGCTTCGAGATATTCGACTTTGTCCTGCGGATAATTTTCAATAACAACTTTCAGCGGCTTCAGCACGCCCATCACCCTCGGCGAAGTTTTATTCAAATCCTGCCGAACGCAATGCTCCAGAAGCTGCATATCCACAGTGCTGTAAAATTTGTTCACACCGATAACATCGCAGAAATTGCGTATAGACGCCGGCGAATAGCCGCGACGACGAAGCCCGCTGAGCGTCGGCATCCGTGGGTCGTCCCAGCCGTTGACATAACCTTCCTGCACGAGTCGCTGCAATTTTCGCTTACTCATAAGCGTATAAGAAAGGTTCAGGCGAGCAAACTCTATCTGCTGTGGATGATGGACCGGCAACTGGTCAAGATACCAGTCATACAACGGCCGATGATTTTCAAACTCCATCGTGCATATCGAATGCGTAACCCCCTCGATGGAATCCTCCAGCCCATGCGCCCAGTCGTACATCGGATATACACACCACTTTCGGCCTGTGCGGTGGTGCTCGGCATGCAATATGCGATAAATCACAGGATCGCGCAGGTTTATATTCGGCGAGGCCATATCTATTTTCGCTCGTAGCGTCTTGCTTCCGTCTGGAAATTCGCCGTTTTTCATCCGCTCGAAAAGGTCGAGATTTTCCTCAATCGGCCTGTCACGCCAGGGACTGTTTTTACCCGGATCAGTCAGTGTGCCGCGATATTCGCGGATCTGCTCTGCGGAAAGCTCCTCGACATAAGCCTTGCCCTGCTTTATCAGCTCAACGGCGTAATCGTACATCTGCTGAAAATAATCCGACGCGAAATACAGCCTGTCCTCCCAGTCCCAGCCAAGCCAGCGAACATCTTCTTTAATCGACTCGACATACTCTGGCTCTTCTTTGACAGGATTTGTATCGTCAAAACGCAGGTTGCATTTGCCGCCGAACTCCGCTGCGATACCGAAATTAAGGCATACACTCTTGGCATGGCCGATGTGCAGATAGCCGTTAGGCTCCGGCGGGAAACGAGTGCAAACCTCGCCGTCCCATTTACTTGTCCGAATATCCTCGGCAACTATTTGCCGAATAAAATCCCGTTTCTCGTTAGTCTTCTCGTCAGTCATAAATTTGCTCGTTTTAGTATAAATTATGTCAAATTAACTCATCTATTTGCTGTTTCAATTTCGGTATCTTCCGGCTTACCACATCCCAGATAACATCCTCGTCTATGCCGAAATAAGCATGGCTTATTACATCTCGCAACCCTGCAATCTTTCGCCAATCGACATCGGGATTGTCCTGTCTAAACTCATCATCCACATTTTTCGCCGCTTGTCCGATTATTTCCAGGTTACGAAGAACCGCATCATAAGTCTTTTCATCCTGGAAAAAATCTGCCCTGTTTAAGCTCTCGGCATACCGCAGGATTTTACTGCAACTGTCTGCGATGTCCTTCAGATAAAGCTCTCTATCACGACTATGCAACTGTAATTGCCTCCTTGTTGATTGCGTCACGAAGCTGCGGGCGAACCGCTTTTTCAGTTACCAGGTCGACTTTCATACCAAGCAAATCTTCCAGGTAAAATTTCAAACCCATAAATCTGTCAAAATCGGCCTTGCTCTCAAACTCGACCACGATATCCAAATCACCCGGCTTGATATCACCGCGCGCCACAGAACCGAAAATTCGCAGGCTGCGAACCTCATACTGCCGGCGAACATAATCAAAATGCTGATGCAACTGCGATAGTATATTCTCGCGAGCCATAGTCATTGTTCTCAAAATAGCAAAAACCGCTGTCATTCTACCAAAACCGCACGGCTTGACAAGCGCCGATATTCCGCATAAACTCATCACTTTACTTATTTACTGATTTTCAGGGAGTTCAAATGGTAGTAACACGATTCGCACCCTCGCCGACGGGATACCTGCACATTGGCGGAGCAAGAACCGCTATCTTCAACTGGCTCTGGGCAAGGCACAAAGGCGGAAAGTTTATCCTGCGCATCGAGGACACCGACGCCAAACGCTCGACTGAGGCGGCGATGACGCAAGTCCTCAGCGACCTGCAATGGCTTGGCTTGCAATGGGACGAAGGCCCGCAAATCGGCGGTCCTAATGGTCCATACCTGCAATCGCAGCGAAAAGACATTTACGATAAATATATCGACCAACTGATCGAACTCGGGAGGGCTTACTACTGTTTCGATACTCCCGAAGATATTCAGAAAATGCGCGAAGCCGCCGCCGCGAAAAAACAAAACTTCCTGTACCCCCGTCCCGAAAAATTCCCGTCAAAGCAGGACGCCGAAAACGCCGCAGATCAGGGCAAGCCCGTAACCGTGCGAATGATAATGCCGGATAAGCCGGCGGTAGTCGAAGACCTCGTCCGCGGCACGGTAACTTTCGCTCCGGATCAGCTAAGCGATTTCATTATAAAAAAATCCGACGGCATGCCGACCTACAACTTCGCTGTGGTCATTGATGATGCCCTGATGAAGGTTACACATATCATCCGCGGCCAGGAACATCTTATGAATACACCTTATCAGCAGGCAATACAGGATGCACTCGAACTGCCCCGCCCGACCTATGCGCATATGTCCGTGACGGTAAGTGATTCCGGCGGAAAGCTTTCCAAACGCGAACGGCCCGAAACACTGCGCAAAGCAATCAAAAGCAAGCAGGATATTGACCCTGAAGCTCTGGCGGAATCCGCCGGTCTGACAAAACAGCAACTCGATGACTTCATCGCCGGCAAATCAATGCCCGATATGCCGGTAATCGACGCTATGGCCGAGAAAATCGGAGTGCACCTGCCGGAAATCAATGTCGTTGATTTTTTCCGCAGCGGCTACCTGCCCGAAGCGCTGCTGAACTTTACCGCGATTCTGGGCTGGACACCCGCTCACGGCAAAGAAATCATGCAGGCCGAGCAGCTTGTAGAGTCGTTCGATCTGGCTCGTCTAACAAAGAGCAATTCACTGTTCGACCGCAAGAAGTTGCTGGCGTTCAATACCGAACACATGCGGTTGGTTCTGCCGGAAAAACTGCTCGAGCATATGAAAAAATACCTCGAAGCTATAGACTCTCCCGTCGCCCAGGCCGATGATGAATTACTCGCCCACCTGCTGGAAATTAACGCCGGTGCGCGAACTCTTGCCGATATCGAACTGAAGTGTCGCTTCCTTTTCTGCGAAAATGAGAAAATCCAGTACGACCCCAAGGCCGTAAAGAAAGTCCTGCTCAAAAAAGACGCTCAGGGCTTAAAGATGCTGCATATCGTTCGCCAAAAGCTTGCTGATCTGGCTAAGCTCGAGGAAAGCACCCTCGAACACATGCTCCGAGGACTGGCAGAAGACTACCAGGTCGGACTTGGCAAAGTTGCCCAGCCGTTGCGTGTGGCTATGACAGGAACGACCGTCAGCCCGCCGATTTTCGAATCCATAAAGCTGCTCGGCAGAGAAAACACCCTGGCCAGAATTGATATTACCATTGAAAAATTCACCAAAGCAGCCTCCGATGAAAATTAAACGCCGCCGCAATCGGCAACGCGGCAAAAAAACGGTTTAATAAATCCCATAACTTCCTATAATAGCGGCCTTATGCGTTGTTTTATAGCGATAGATATTGACGAACAGGCACAGACTGCTCTGGCTCGGCTTCAGGAAGAGCTTCAGCAAGGCCTGGATATTAAAAAGGGCGGTGTAAAATGGGTAAAGCCCGAAGCCGCCCACCTGACGCTGAAGTTTCTCGGCCAGGTTAAAGACCGCCAACTGCCTGAAATCTGCACGGCACTGGAAAAAGTCGCCGCAAGGCACGATGAATTCGAGCTTACGCTGGAGTCTCTCGGCACTTTCGGCGGACGCAGCCCAAGGGTTGCCTGGGTCGGAACAACGCAGGGTAAAGAGGCTCTTTGCGATATACAGGGTGATATTGAAAGCGAAATGGAAAAGCTCGGCTGGGGCAAAGAAAAAAGGAAATTTACAGGCCACCTGACAATCTGCAGGATAAAAAACGCCAAAGCCGGCTTCCAAATCAAACAAAAAATAGACGAGCACAGAGATTTTACCGTCGGTTCGTTCGAGGTAGAGCGGATTTGCCTTTATCAGAGTGAATTAACCCCTGAAGGGCCTTTATACACCGCTCTTGGCTGTTATAATTTGCGATAACCTTAAAATCACGGAGAAACAGAAAATGGCGAAAAGAAAGACCAAAACAGCGACATCTAAATCTACAGTTGCACCAAAATCCGGTTCGCGCCAAGATGCCGTTGACGGCGTAATCGCCCAGATAGAAAAACAATACGGCCAGGGCGCGATTATGAAAATGGACGGCGATAAATACCCCGTCATCGAGGGAATACCTACCGGCGCCCTTTCGCTCGACCTTGCCTTGGGCGGCTCTGGAATACCGCATGGCAGAATTACCGAGCTTTTCGGCCCCGAATCTTCCGGCAAGACGACGCTGGCTTTGCACATAATCGCCCACGCACAGAAAAAAGGCGGCGTGGCGGCCTTCATCGACGCAGAGCATGCCCTCGACACCACCTGGGCAAAACGCATAGGTGTTGATGTCTCCAACCTGCTGGTCAGCCAGCCAAACAGCGGGGAAGAAGCTCTCGAAATCGCTGAAATGCTCGTAAAGTCAAATGCCGTCGATGTTGTCGTAGTGGACTCGGTCGCCGCGCTAACGCCAAAAGCAGAGCTTGAAGGCGAAATGGGCGACTCGCATGTTGGCCTCCAGGCAAGGCTGATGAGCCAGGCGATGCGAAAGCTCACCGGGCTGATAAACCGCAGTAAAACTGCACTTATCTTCATCAATCAGATAAGAATGAAAATCGGCGTTATGTTCGGCAACCCCGAAACGACCACAGGCGGCAGAGCGTTGAAGTTTTACAGCTCGGTGCGCATCGATGTCAGAAGAATCGGCACAATCAAAGACTCCACAGGAGCAATCGGCAACCGCACCCGCGCCCGCGTTGTCAAAAACAAAATCGCACCGCCGTTCAAAGAAACAGAATTCGACCTGATGTTCAACCAGGGCATCAGCTACGAAGGCGACCTGCTCGATCTGGCCGTTGAATGCGACATTGTTTCCAAAAGCGGAGCCTGGCTAAACTACGGTGATATGCGACTTGGCCAAGGCAGAGAAAACGCAAAACAATACCTCACAGAAAACCCCGAACTGCTCGAGGAACTGAAAACCAAAGTCCTCGAAGCCAGGGGATTAACAAAGGAAAAACCCAAAGCCCAGGCGGCAAAATAAAATGTTGTGTTATTAAAGGTCTCTAACCTGTGCTAACCGCAAAAGAAATCAGAAGCAGTTTTATAGAGTTTTTCAGGAGCAAACAGCACGATTTTGTGCCAAGCTCGCCGATAGTGCCGCAAAATGACCCGACGCTGCTGTTCGCCAACGCCGGTATGAACCAGTTCAAGGACATTTTCATCGGCCAGAGAAAGCCGAAGATAAACCGCGCCGTAAATTCACAGAAATGCCTGCGCGTCAGCGGCAAACACAACGATCTCGAAGAAGTCGGCAAAGACACCTACCATCATACATTTTTCGAGATGCTGGGCAACTGGTCGTTCGACGACTACTTCAAAGCCGAAGCCATCGAATGGGCCTGGCAGCTAATCACCGATGTCTGGAAAATCGACCCCGATCGGATATGGGCAAGCATCTTTATCGGCGACGAAGACGACGGTCTGCCACGTGACAGTGAAGCCGAAAAACTCTGGCAAAAACTGACCCCGCTGCCGAAAGAACGCATCGTGGCTTTCGGGAAAAAAGATAACTTCTGGGAAATGGGCGAAACAGGCCCCTGCGGACCGTGCAGCGAGATACACATCGACCTTGGCTCTGACAGATGCGACAAACAGGACGATCCGAACCATAGCTGCGAGGTAAACGCCGGATGCAGCAGGTTTATAGAGATATGGAATCTCGTTTTCATCCAGTACAACCGCGGCTCCGACGGCAAACTCACAACCCTCGACGCCCACTACATCGACACCGGAGCCGGGCTGGAAAGAGTTACCGCTGTTCTACAGGACAAAAAAAGCAATTACGACACCGACTTATTTATGCCCATCATTGACGCTCTTGTCGAGATGACAGGCCATAAGTACACCGGCGCGCTGAAAAACAAAACCGACAATGCCTTCCGCGTAATCGCCGACCACATCCGCGCGCTGACTCTCGCTATCACCGACGGCGCGATACCCTCCAATGAAGGCCGAGGCTATGTCATACGAAGAATACTCCGTCGAGCCTCGCGCTTTGGCAGAGAACTGGATGTTCACGAACCATTTTTGTACCGCCTTGTCCCTGTCGTCGTCGATTTTATGGGCGACGCTTTCCCAGAATTGCCGCCCCGTGCCGATTATGTCGCCCAGGTAATCCAGGCGGAGGAAAAAAGCTTCGGCAGAACACTCGACAGAGGAATAGAAATCTTTAACGCCGCCGCCGAAAAAGCACAAACCGCCGACCGGAAAACAATCTCCGGCGAAGAAGCCTTCCAGCTTTATGACACCTACGGCTTTCCATTCGACCTGACCCAACTAATGGCGGAGGAACGAAACCTCTGCGTCGATACCGAAACATTTGACAAACTAATGCAGCAGCAGCGACAGCGTGCAAGAGCGGCACAGAAATCCGCCGGCCAGAGTACCGATATCTCCGCCGACCAACTGCCGCCGACTAACGACGAACATAAGTACCTGACCAAACAATTAGACGCCGAAATTCTCGGCTTTATAAAAGATAACAAATACAACGACTCCGGCGATATACAGGCAGACGAGCAGGCAGGTCTCGTCCTTGACTGCACCTGTTTCTACGCCGAGTCCGGCGGGCAAGTCGGCGACATAGGAAAAATCACCGACGGGAAAAACTCCTTCATCGTGACATCCTCCCGCAAAATCGGCGACACCGTAATCCATCAGGGAACCGTCGAAAAAGGCCGCCTCTCGGTCGGCGCAAAAGTTACCGCCGCCGTCAGCGACCTGCGCAACGAAACCAGAAAAAACCACACCGCCACCCATCTGCTTCAATGGGCAATCCAGCGCGTCTGCGGCCAATCCGCCGTCCAGCAGGGCTCACTCGTAACGCCAGAATACCTGCGGTTCGACTTTAACTATCCAAGAGCCCTCACCGACGAGCAGATACAACAGATCGAGTCACTCGTGTGCGAAAAAATCGACCAGGCCCTGCCGGTAACATCAGCCGCGATGTCCAAAGAACAGGCCGAGAAACTCGGAGCTATGGCCCTGTTCGGTGAAAAATACGGCGACCAGGTCCGCGTAATCGCCGTTGGTGCAGAATCCGACGACCAACTCGACAAAGCAATCAGCGCCGAGCTGTGCGGCGGAACCCATGTGGACAATCTGGCTGTCATCGGAGGCTTAAAAATCATAAAAGAAGAGTCCGTCTCGACCGGCATCCGCAGAATAACCGCCCTGACCGGCAAAGCTCTTAGCCAATATCTGCGACAGCGAAGCGACACCGTCGATAACCTGACCAAACTGGTCAAAGCTCCCGCCGAAGAACTGCCGGCCAGAGTCGAGCAGCTTCTTGCAGAAAATAAAAAACTCGCAAAGCAAATCAAATCCGGAGCCGTCAAGGCAGGCTCAGACACTATGGCAGAGGCGCGAACAATGCTCGAAAAAGCCGAAAAAATCAATGGCTCAGCCGTCATTGTCGGCAAACTCTCACCAACCGCCGTCCCACAGGCGCGGGCGGCAATAGACATGCTCAAAAAGAAAGCACCCTCATCCGCAATTGTCCTGGGCTTCGGCCAGGACGACAAAGCGATGCTGCTTGCCGGCGTAACGGACGACCTCGTCAAAAAAGGACTAAAAGCCGGCGACATAGTCCGTGACATAGCCCCCATCGTTGACGGCGGCGGCGGAGGAAAACCGCAAATGGCACAAGCCGGCGGAAAAACCCCAAAAAAAATCGACCAGGCGCTGACCAAAGCCACAGAAATAATAAAAGCGATATTGACAAAATAAAAATCGAATTAGCTTTTTATCTGTCACGCCTGTCTTTATAGAGCGAAACACTCATTGTCCACGGGCAATATACCCAGCATAGTATCACCCCGCACTTGATCACTGGTCTAACCGCTCCCAAACTGTCATGTCGGACCTGATCCGGCATCTAAAAACCCCTAAACCCCTACACAAGCCACACCATCCATCCGCCACAGGCAAACATTTCCCGGAAATACCCCTATCAATAAATCCCAATATCCGCAATTAATAACCCTTTGAATAGTATACTCTGAAGACAGCCCGGCAATTTACATTACCCTAACACTCATTAAGGAGCGCGCGCATGGAAGTGGCACAAGCAGTCGGAATGGAACTTAGACATCAGCGAGAAAAATCCGCCTTGAGCCAGGAAAAACTGGCATTCGAGGCATCGGTGCACAGAACATACATAAGCCTCATCGAACGCGGCATCAACACCCCGACCTTAGCCACAATGTTCAGAATCTGCCGCGCACTGAATATGACGCCAAGCCAATTCGTCAGGAATGTGGAAGAAAGAATCGCTCAAAACAAAGTATAAACATGATAAAAGCAAACACACAACAACGAGAAATTACAATCACAATACTGTTCCAAGCATTTACTCAATTATCAAGTGATAAAACATGACATGCCTTTGATCAAATTTCCCTGAAACCTATTTTTTGTAGGTACTTAAAGGTAGAGTCATAGAAACAAGGTGGACGAGTGGGGTCTTTAATATCACCTGGCGGAACAACAATAACCATTCCCTGCCTTGCTCGGGTTAAAAGGACTCGATATGCATTTTTTTGATACTTCTTGCGCTCCATTTTCTTAATTCGGTACCAACGCTTTCCCTTAAAAGACCAATGCTCCCAGCCTTCTGGAGAATGGCGAAAATCAGCATCCCAAGTTACACAGGCCCAATCAAGTTCCAGACCCTGTATTTGAAATTCAGTAGCCACATCTTCAAGATAATAAGATGATCTAATATCTTCTTTATTGTTTAAAAACCAGTGAATTGGGTTGATCGGTGACTTGACATTAATAGCATGTGGTCTTAATCTCTCTGCTTGTGACGATACTACAATACCATAGCGTTCTGACCCTCTTGCATTTTGTTTCAACCATCTTTTTGCTTTATTGATATCTCTCGTGATAACAATCGGATATTTCTCATCTAACCTTTTTAACGTCACACCAGCTTGCTTAACGTCGCAATCGAGCATCTGCTTAACTAACAGAGACACATTTTCAGAGCGGAAAGATCGCATTGATACAGATAGGTGTAAGGCTTCTCTATAAAATACATTCTCACGAGAGGCTAACGTTGACAACACTTTTCCCGCCCCATACTCACTATCAGTGAGGCGAGAGGATAAATAAATGTGCCACTCTGGGAATGATCTCAGAATTGCCTCAATCCATTCGTCAATACCAGCTTCACCAGTATGTATCTCTTGGCCGCCACCTACAAGGCATACAATAACTGCCCAGTCTCTGTGGCGATCAAGACAAGATATAAGAAATTCCGGCTCCGATTGACTGAAGTTGAGTTTTTTCTTCCGCCTCTGCATAAAACTAGCCGTTTGTACCAAATTCCATGCTCTCTGAGCTTCATCAAATAAAACAACATGCTCAATAGGTGGCGACTTTGTATCTAAAAGACACTCATCTCGAAAATTATGGACATTTTGAATAAACGCCTTAACCTCCCTCATCGCTTCATTTTTGGCTATTTTAGTGCCTTGTTCTCTCATTGATTGGACTTTATCACGAGCCAGAGCTTCACGTAATATTGTTACAAGTGGCCCATTGCCCGAAAGAAACACGCTGTAAAGCTCACTTTCTTTGTCAATGTGCTTTGTTGCAATATCGAGTCCCACCAATGTTTTGCCGGCTCCCGGAACTCCTGTCACAAAACAGATCGACTTATTAGACCTCTCTTTTGAATCTCGAATAATCGTTGTAATTTGTTCGGAAGTCTCAGTCAAGTTGATAGCATCGGCATCCCTTCGTGTAATATCATCAACGGAATGTCCACTATAGAGTGCTCTTGCTGCCTCGATAATAGTAGGAGTAGGCCGATAGCGACCTTCTTCCCACTCAAGCCTATCTATATCATCACCATCAGTAAATGACAAAATATCTGTCATGACTTCTTTTAATAGTCTTGGATTTGTCTTTACCGGAAATAATAATTTGTCGTTATGAAGTGTAGTGGCAATACATATGTCAGCTTCTATTGCTTCACTTGCGACTAAGATAGGGGCGATATATTGTTCATGGCTGGTTTCATGAAAATATTTCAAATCTAAGGCATAATCCCACACTTGGTCAATTGCGTCTGACGCAAAATCTTTTGCCCCTATCTTAAATTCGAGGGCGAAAATTACGTGCCGTATAACTAAAATGATGTCAACTCTCCCGCCCATACGGGGAATTGAATACTCGAAATAAATTGCTCCTTGAAAATTCTGTAAAACCTCTTGCAAGATAGTTATCTCAGCCAGCCATGCCCTTCGCTGCTCCTGTTCAAGCGCAAATTCATTCTTATCTGCCAGCTCTCCGAGCACCTCCATTGGTCTTGAAGCCAAAAAGAGCGAAATTGTATTTGAGTAATAAGCGCGTTTCATCTAAGGCTCACTTAAATTATAGGCATGGAATATTTTCATAGAAAGCGTCACAGCCCCTCACCCTCTCTGGATTTCTGATGGAACTGATGCATATTCAATTGGCTTTCAATGCGATCAATTATAGCTTTATAATATCCCGCAATTACCTCGGCCTCTTCTGGGCTTGAACACTCGGCGATACAATACGGTTCAGGAACATATCCCGTTTGCATATATTCTACAGTATATTCCCAAGTTTCCAACCGCTCCCGTAGTCCGTCCAGTATTTGGCCTATATCTTGTTTATCAAGCATTAAGGTAACAAGTTCACGCTCTGCCATAACTTAGTTCTTCATAAATATATTTTCTTATATGATAAGCCAATGCCTCTATGGCGGGTCTGAATCGCTCCCGCTATCTCTGTAAATTCACGCCTACCGAAATCAACAAGTACCTGAGAATTCCGATACTATAAGTTAGCATAATAAAGGTCAAATTGTTTTCGACCATCAAAACAAAATCATATTCGTTCACGGCTGTTTCTGGCATATGCATAACTGTCGTTATGGCCGTGTAAAACCAAAAACTCGAGCCCGGTTCTGGCAGGATAAACGCCAAAGCAATGTCCGCAGAGACAAACAAAACATTACAAAACTAAAAAAACAGGGCTGGAAAGTTCTCATTATCTGGGAATGTCAGACCCGCGGCCTCGAATCGCTTGCCGGCAGGCTGGAAAAGTTCCTCTCCGACTAACACGAAATCTGCGCAACCGGCGCAATCAGCGTCAACAAAAATAACCACCCGCGGCGTAGCCGCTTCCTCTTTAACTCCTCCCCTGTCAAGGGGAGGTGGCCGCAAGGCCGGAGGGGTATCTTTTCAGCAGCGGCAAAGCCGCTTCAACAATCTGATATCTGAATTCTGATTTCCAAAATCTATGCGAAATTCGCGTCAATTCCGTGTCCGGATTTTGCATTTTTTTGCGCAAAACTACCAAAAACTACCAAAACCAGCCCAAAAGTTACCAAAAATTACCAGATTTTTCCTTGCCTATGTTGTTTATTTTTCCCAAAGTGAACAGCAATCAGGCCTCAGTGCTCTATAATTAATGCTCAAAGTCTGTGAGCATTTGAGAATTTTTTTAGCAACCACGATAATTTTTTGTTAGAATACGCACCGTTATTTTCTGTGAGTTAATTATGGCTGTCAAAACTATGGCTAAAAAAGGTAAATCGAAATGGAACGGCTTTTCGCTTCGGCCTCGCAAGGAAATGCCCGAAGGGCTGTGGATGCGTTGTCCGAAATGCGAGCATATGGTTTACAAAAAGACCGTTGAAGAGCTGATGAATGTCTGCCCGGACTGCGACCATCATTTTCGCCTCGACGGACTGACGCGAATCAAATATCTGGTCGATGAGGCCGCTTTCGAGGAAGTTCTGGCTGAGATGCGAACCGCCGATCCGCTGGATTTCGAGTTCCGCGGGACGACATACAAAGACCGCCTTGCCAAAGACGAGGCCAAAAGCAAAGCGATCGAGGCGATGCGCGTCGGCAAAGCGTTTATCAAAGGTCGAGGCGTTATATTAGCCGTTATGGATCCGGCGTTTTTGATGGGTTCGATGGGAATTGTCGTCGGTGAAAAGTTCTGTGCCGCCGTCGATATGGCAATCGAGCAGTCGCTTCCGCTGGTGGCGGTCTGCTGCAGCGGCGGGGCAAGGATGCACGAAGGGGTGGTCTCGCTGGGCCAGATGGCCAAAACCTCCGCCGCGTTGTCAAAATATGACGAGGCAGGCGGCCTGTATATATCGCTGCTTACCGACCCGACCACCGGCGGCGTTACGGCCAGTTTCGCGATGCTCGGCGATATTATAATGGCAGAGCCGG
>PWDX01000071.1 GCA_003553245.1 Phycisphaerae bacterium | reverse complement strand
TGAGCCAGTAAATAATATAGGAAGCATAAATCGTTACCTGTTTTGGCGGTTGCTACTATCGCATTATCAGTCACCCAGTTTGGCTCATACACTGCATGCAAAGACCCACAATAAGCACCTACGCGGCCAATTACTATGACATGTTGGTAATTTAATAATTGATCAGTCCTGGCTATTTGTCCATTTGACCCCCAGACGGGATATTTTCCCGTATTACGATAAAAGGAATTCTTAAGTCCTTTTCCATTACGAAAATTAGCAATCTCTCCCAAAGTTGTATTTCTCCACTCGCTGTTTGAATTTTTGGCTGTATTGCTTTCGGACTTGTTCCGGCTTTTGCCGGGCTTTCTCTTATACCATTCGACGCCGTCTTTTTGTATGTGCTTTTTAAGTTCTTTATTTTTTATGTTTTTATATAGCAGCAGGTCAACTTTCTGGGGCACGGTCAGTTCGTCTATTTCTCGTGCCAGCTGTGCCTGGTCGGTCAGTGTCAGCGAATCACCGAACAGGGCAATATCTATATCAGAAGTCCGGCTGTGGGTTCCGGTAGCGCGTGAGCCGAAGAGCACCGCCCGCTCAACTCTCGGGTTGGCCGCGAGAATGTCAATTATCGCTTTGCGGTGTTTATCTTTTATGCCGTCGTTCATTCGCTGCGTTTCTTAGTGAGCCTGTCGTAGAGCCTGGTAAACATAGGACAATAACTCTGGGTGATTAGCTTTTGGGCTTCTTCTGCCAGTTCCTGCTGATAGGTATGGCTTAGAATATTGCGTTTATCCAGAGCTTCAAGATAGGTTTCAGTGTCGTTTTCGTCGAGGTAACCTGCTTCGTAGGCCTTGCGGATGATTTCGCGGGGGGTTTTTACATCGTAGCCTTCAAAAAACAGCAGGTCTTTGAGCGTTTTCCAGCCCAGCTCAAAGGTAAACTCAAACATCTGCACCAGCCCGGCCCGCTCAAGATCGGTATATTGCTGCTTTTGGCAGGCAAGCCTGAGTTGATCCAGAGCCTTTTCAAAATTGTCCAGCCGCTGCTGCCAGCGTTTTTTATCACTGCTGCTCATCGGTCATTCTCCAAAACCTAACATTTCGAGGTTTTTCTTTATACGGGCTTCCAGCTCATCGGATTCTTTGAACTGCTCATACAGTGTGGCGGACAGTTCGGTCATTTTTTCTTCGAAGGCTATGCCATCATCTTCTATTTCTTCGGCTCCGACATATCTGCCGGGAGTGAGGACATACTGATGGGATTTTATCTCGTCGAGGGTTGCCGATTTCCACCAGCCGGGCTTGTCTTGGTGTTTGCCGTCGATATTGCGCCAGTTGTGGTAAACTTCGGCAATCTGGTCGATGTCTTCATCGGTCAGTTCTCGGTGGACACGGTCGATGAGCTTGCCCATTTTGCGGGCGTCGATAAAGAGCGTCCGGCCTGTGCGGTCGCGGTGGCCGCGTTTTTTGTCTTGTTTCTTGCTGCGGGTAACGAACCACAGGCACACGGGAATCTGCGTTGTATAGAAAAGTTGGCTGGGCATGGCTATCATACAGTCGATAAAGTCAGCTTCGATGATATTTTTGCGGATGTCTCCTTCGCTGCTGGTGGAGGTGCTCATTGAGCCGTTGGCCATTACAAAGCCTGCTATGCCGTGCGGGCTGAGGTGGTGAATGAAATGCTGTATCCAGGCGTAGTTTGCGTTATTGGCAGGCGGTGTGCCGAACTTCCAGCGGGCGTCTTCTTTTAGTCGCTGGCCGCCCCAGTCGGACATGTTAAAGGGCGGATTGGCCAGAATATAGTCGGCTTTCAGGTCTTTGTGCAGGTCGCTGTGAAAGCTGTCTGCCTGCTGGCCGCCAAGATCGGCGTCAATGCCGCGAATTGCCAGGTTCATCCGGGCAAGCTTCCAGGTGGTTGGGTTGGACTCCTGGCCGTAAATTGCGATGTCGCCGAGTCTGCCGCCGTGCTGCTCGACGAAGCGTTCGGATTGCACGAACATGCCGCCGCTGCCGCAGCATGGGTCATAAACTCTGCCTTTGTAAGGCTCTATCATATTGACAAGCAGCTTTACGACGCATTGGGGCGTGTAGAACTCGCCGCCGCCTTTGCCCTCTGCCGCGGCGAATCTGCCGAGGAAGTATTCATAGACCCTGCCGAGAATGTCTTTTGAGCGGCTGTGGTCGTCGCCCAGGCCGATGTTGCCGATGATGTCGATCAGTTCACCCAGACGGTGCTTATCCAGTGCCGGGCGGGAGTAGTTTTTCGGCAGCACGCTTTTGAGGCTGGGGTTTTCCTTTTCGATGGCGATCATCGCATCGTCAATCAGCTTGCCGATGGAGGGCTGTCTGGCGCCTGCCTGGAGTTTCTCCCAGCGGGCCACCGGCGGCACCCAGAAGATGTTGGCCGCGGCATATTCGTCTTTATCTTCAGGATCGGTATAGTCGCTTTCCTGCCGCTCGGCCAGATCGTCATATTTGGCCTTGAAAGCGTCGGAGATATATTTCAGAAAGATAAGCCCCAGAACGACATGCTTGTACTCGCTGGCGTCCATATGGCCGCGCATTTTGTCAGCCATTTCCCAAAGCTTGTTCTCAAAACCGAGGTTCGCTCCGTTTTTGCTGTTTTTGCCCATCCTTAATCCCCTTTTTCAGCGTCCTTAGGCGATAAAAGAGCCGTAATTTACTCCGCCGCCAGCCGTTCAGGCCGGATTTATCACATTACCAGCGGAATTTTAGCACTTTAAAGGGGTTTTTGCAATTTTTATATAGCCAAGAAACATTGACGCCAAGCTCACGCACAAAGTGAATACGCAGCGGGAGAGGAAAGCGGTCCTTGTACTCAATCAGCCGCTGGCCACTGCATATTATATGAAAGAACGGTTGCGACTGCTGTTTCAGTGTATTGACAAAGAGACAGTCAAATCTGAGCTGCTATCCTGGATCGATCAGGCCGCAGTAAGTGAGATCGGGATTCTTAAAGATGCCGCCAGAAAGCTGCAGGTGGGGAAACTGTTTATTCTCAACGCCTGCAAGCATCGTATCAGTACCGCCAAGCTGGAAGCCACTAACCGCAAAATCGGTACGCTCCAAAGAAACGCATGCGGATACCGTGACCATCAGTACCTAAAGCTAAGAATCTATAAAATTCACACCAGCACCCACGCATTAATCTGATGAGCCTCAAAATTTATCTTGGACAAGAGTGTTATAATTACTCACTACTGTCCGGTTATAAGTTGAATAATAACAACTGGTTATCATAATCGCTCTTTTTAATTTTGTTAAACTCTTGCGAAAACGCTTCTGAAACAGGTGTTTTCTCAAAAATCGACACGCTTAAAAACTGTAGAATTGTGTAGAGACTCT
>PWDX01000211.1 GCA_003553245.1 Phycisphaerae bacterium | reverse complement strand
GCCTGAAAGCCTCGACGATGTCCACAACGCGACTGTCCAGGCAATGAATGACCTGGAATTCAGCGTAACCAGTACCGAAAAAGATGCCCTGTCCTCGACGGTCGTGGCGCGTGATGCCAGAGACAGGCGAATAAGAGTGCGTCTTAACAGAACCGAACAGGATACTACAAAAATTACCATCCGGGTCGGAACTTTCGGCGATGAAGAAGCCTCACGAACAATTTACCGGCGAATTGCGGAAAATCTTCAGTAACCGCCGTCTATACTTGAAACGATCAATCAGTCCGATAAAAAACGAGCGAAAAATTTTTAAAAAAAATGAAGATTTTTGTTGATTTCGTCGAAATGACTGGATATATGTCATTACTGTATATTGTTTTTACAGAATTCGCTCGATTGATGAGCGGGCATTAAAAGAACTATTTGGTGCAGGTGGTCTGTGCCGAAACGAACTAATTTGGGAACACAGTTTTAAGGAGAACACAAATGTTGAAAAAAAATTATGTACTGTTGGTTATTGCCGCTTTGGTAATGGCATCAACAACGGCAGTAGCGTTAGGGCCGCTGGGTGCGCCTAATGCCCAACTGCGTCAGGGTCAATACAGTGTAGGCGTTGATTACGGCTACACCGAGCATGACATTGGTACTGGCGGCAGAGGAACTTTTCGTACCAATGCTTTCCTGGCAAACCTGGGATACGGCGTTGCCGACAATGTCGAAATCTATGGCCTTATAGGTATGGCAGATGGTACGATTTTTGGCGCTGCTGATCAGTTTGATGCCAGCTATGACTTTGCCTATGGCCTTGGGACCAAAATCACACTGCTCGATCAGGGTGAAATCCAATGGGGCATGGTAACCCAGATGTCTTGGTTCGATCTTGATGACAGCTATATAGACCGTCAGACCGACAATCGAGTCAGTGAAGAAGTTGATGGATTTGAAGTAAAAGTAGGAGTCGGTCCGACTTACACAGCAATGGAGGGCTTGCATATCTATGGCGGACCAATGCTGCATGTGCTCAACCAAAAATGGGACGATGGTTTCAGTTACAACGACAGAGAAGTTGGTATTTTCGCGGGTGTCGATTATGAGATAATGGACAACATCTCATTACTCGGTGAGTATCAGTGGACCTGCGATATGGAAATGGTCGGCGTATCAGTCGGCTTTAAGTTCTAAATCACTGAATAGGAAGCGGCCTTTTACAGGCCTGAAAACCTACTCAAACCAGGAAGCGAGCATAACTAATGTTATGCTCGCTTCTTTTTTATGTGCATATTCGGCAAGGCTCTGGATCAGACAGAATTGTTCCGATTAGCGGGGAGAGTTTTAAATTTGGACTTGCCCAAAACCTCAGAGATAGTATATCCTGCATTGCTATGACAAAACTTGCACTTGCCATATCGGGTAGAAATTTCAAAGAGGCGGCCGAGCAGATAGAGAAAGTAATAGCCGCCGGGGCTGAAATAATTGAGCTGCGCCTGGATTATCTGGAGCAGTTGGATAAAGAGCTTGCCGAGAAACTGACCATCTATACGCGTGGATGCGCAAACGGAGCCGCCCCTTTAATCGCCACCTGCCGGGATAAACGCCAGGGCGGGGCAATTGACCACCCCGAGTCGCTGCGAGTTGAGGCGCTGGTCGCCGCTGTTGACGCCGGAGCAGAGTTTATTGATTGTGAATACACCAACTTTAATGCTTCTGCGAACTGCCGTGAAAGCATAACCTCTGCTCTGGCTCGTAATTCGCAAGCACTGCTTATACTTTCCGAGCATAATTTCCAAGGCAGTTTCGAGAATCTGAATCAGATTTATGAGAGGCTGGTACAGGCATCTGCGACAGTTATTCCAAAAATCGTTTATACTGCTAATCATATAAACGATTGCTTTGAAGCGTTCGATTTGCTGAACAAAATTGAGGGCCGGGCCACGATTTTCTGTATGGGTGATCACGGGCTTATTTCGAGAATACTGGCCAAGAAATTGGGTTCGTTTGTTACATTTGCGGCCGTTGATGAGGATACGGCTACGGCGCCGGGTCAGTTGACACTGGGCGAGTTGAAGAGGGGGTATCGTTATGAAAGGCTAAACGCGGATACAAAATTGTTCGGGGTAATCGGCGAGCCGGTGGCTCATTCGATGAGCCCAAAAATTCATAACGCCTGTTTCGCCGATATTGATTTTGATTGTCTGTATCTGCCTTTACTTGTGGCCGGCGGCAAAGAGCAGTTTGATTTGTTTATTGATAATGTCCTCAACAGGCCTTGGCTGGATTTTGCCGGATTTAGCGTTACCATACCGCATAAGCGAAACGCCATTGATTTTGTACGAGAAAAAGGCGGTTATATTGACCCGCTTACAGAGCGGATCGGGGCGGCCAATACGGTGCTTATAGATAAAAAGGGAGGCCTGTCGGCTTATAACACCGATTATACCGGCGCGATGGAAGCGATAGAACAGGGGTTGGATATCGGCAGAAGCGATTTTAAGGGTATGCCCGTGGCTGTGGTTGGAGCCGGAGGCGTGGCTCGCGCGATAGTGGCGGGTCTGGCAGATACCGCAGCGGATGTAAAAATTTATAATCGCACCGTTGAAAAAGCCCGGACGCTGGCAGAGGAGTTCGGCTGTGAGTACGCATCGCTCAATGATTTAACTAAGATGAATGCCGAATTAGTAATAAACTGCACATCAATAGGTATGTCTCCTGAAATTGATAAATCACCTGTGCCGAGTCAATGTCTGGGTGAGGGGATGGCGGTGTTCGATACAGTCTATAACCCGGCAGAGACTCTATTGCTCGAACAGGCTAAACAGGCAGGTGCGAAAACTATCAATGGAGTGTCAATGTTTATCAACCAGGCCGCCGAACAATTCAGGCTCTTTACCGGCCAGGAACCAGACAGAGAGCTTATGCGAAAAATAGTCGCTGACACGCTCAAGGGGTGATTTTATGAAAGCGTGTGTCTCCGGTTGCGGTTAAAATAGCCTCAACCAAAACCCAAAAGCGGCCTGGCCGCAAAAAGGAGACACACATGGAAATTATAGCAATGGACAGCCATCACCCCTCCTTAAAAAGGAGGGAAGCTAAAAAACAGCTCTCCCCCGCCAATAAGCTAACCAAGTACCCACGAAATCTGCTCATATTAAACTCTCCCCCTGTCAAGGGGGAGTCCCCCGAAGGGGGGAGGGGGTATATAAACAGAAATCTCGCGGCATAGGACTGGGGTCATTCCGAGGCGCCGCCGAGGAATCCGCTAAAACAGCGTCGCGCAGCGACATCATTATTTATTTGGAACGCGGCTAGCGCCGCGGCTGATTCAGCAGACTCCTCACATTCGTTCGGAGCGACAATAG
>PWDX01000038.1 GCA_003553245.1 Phycisphaerae bacterium | reverse complement strand
TTTAACGCCTGGAAATAGACTGAAGTGACCTTTTGGTATTTGTACCAACCACCTATTTTAGCGACTCTCTGGGCTTTATAGCAGCACTCCCGGCCTATTGATTCTTAGCTTTCTTTACTTATTGCGTTCATAAAAATTCATCCTGACAGCAGCCAACAGATAACTGTAAATTTGCCAAAGGCATGTGGGTTTTTATAACAGCTTCCCCGGTAATAGCAAAAAAACACTTTAGACGTCACTCCACTCAGAAAGCATATTGTGTCAATAAAACAATTGTCCAATTTTCTAAGAATTTGTGTAACTTTTTTGTATATTTTCACTTGACATAAATACCGGCATGTGCGATATTGTAACTATACGAAAACCAATATGGATACTCTAAAAAAATGACGGCTGGGCGGAATCTATCCGTAAGGACGATCAAAATCCAAGTTTATTGGTTTTCGTAACGCCCAGCCACCTTTATTGGAGGACTGTCACAATGGCACGTCAAGCAGTAACACTTGAAAAGCGTAAGGCCAAGCTCAAATCCGGCAAAGCCGAATACTGGTATATGCGGTGGTATAGCAGCGAAGGCAAGTATTGCAGTAAAAGTATTGGCCGAACGGATAAACTCAGCAAGCGTCAGGCTAGGAAAATCGCCCATGCCAAGCAACTGGAGTTCGAGACAGCGACAGTGCGACGAGACAAAACTAAAAACTACAGGCTATCGGAGTATGTCGAGCATTACTTCAAGGTCAGAGAACACGAGCTTGCTCTCAAGACTGTCCAGCTACACAGGCAGGCGGCAAGATACCTCGTGGAGTACTGCGGAAAAGACAAGCGACTCCAAAGCATAACCAGAGCCAACGCCAGAGCGTTTCAGGCAGCTATGGCAGCCAACAAGATAACCCCCAAAGGCCACTACAAGACAACCGTCGGGGCTACAACTGTCTATATGTATATGAAGGCTCTCAGGAAAATGTTTGGAATGGCCCTAGAGGATCACCTTATCACGGAAAACCCGTTTTCAAAAATCATTACAATGGCAGATACAGAAAGCCGATGGCACTATGTAACCCATGAGGAATACGCCCGAATGATGAACAGTGCCCCGTATCGGTTTAAACTGCTTATAAGTCTATGCAGACTGGCAGGGTTGCGAAAGGCTGAAGCTATAAACCTAGAATGGGCTGATATTGATTTCGAGACCAACCGCTTGTATGTAACCGCCAAAGACCACTGGAAACCAAAGACCAGAAAATCACTGCGGACTATACCAATATGCCCTGAACTTCAATCGGTGCTGCTTGAGGCCTATGGAGCCGCCCAGGATGGTCAGGAGCATATAGTTTTCGGCGACATGACTAATATCGACCGAGATATTAAAATAATCCGCAGAAAGGCCAAAGTCGAGCAATATGGCAAGCCATTGCACACCCTACGGAAAAGCTGTATAACTGATTGGGCTAAAAAGTTTCCTATGCATGTAGCTCAATATTGGGCAGGCCATACGAATATAACAACGACCGCAAAGTATTATTCACAGGTTCGAGAAGATGACTTCAAGATGGCCGCCGAAATGCGGCATTTTGAACAAGTTTATACACAAAATGATACACAATCAGGGAATGGCGGGGCTGGTTATGTTGGGAACAAAAACGATAAACCCCTTACTGACAAAGGTTTAAGCAAAAAAGCCACATAAGAAGCCAGCTAATGACTTGCCTCTAATCAGGAAGATTTTAGAAATGCCGACTACGCTTATATTCGACCTCGACGATACTCTCTATGATGAAATCGACTACTGCCGCAGTGGATTCGCCGCAGTTGCAGAGTATCTTAGCAGGAAAATCTCCGCAGGCGATTCTTTTGCTGTTTTCAATGCGTTATGGCAGGAATTTACGGAGGGAGATCGAAGCAGAGTATTTGATAAAGCACTGTCAAAGCTGGACTTACTGCCGAAAAACGGATGCGATGAGTTCATCAGGTCACTCGTGCAAGTCTATCGGAATCACCGGCCTGACATAAAATTGCCGCCGGACAGCGGTAAAATTTTGCAAAAGCTTAACGGCAGGTATCATCTGGCTATGCTGACTGACGGTTTTTTGCCTTCTCAAAGGCTGAAAGTCGAGGCGCTTGGCATCGAGCGTTATTTTGAGATCGTCATATATACTGAAGAGCTCGGCAGGGAAAACTGGAAGCCTTCAACAGCGGGCTTTGAAAAAATTATAGAGTACCTTGGCCAACCCGCCGGTCAGATGGCCTACATCGCTGATAATGAAGCCAAAGACTTCATCGCGCCGAACAAACTTGGTATGACAAGCATTAAAATTACTCGTCCTGCAGGCATTCATCGAGGCGGCTGGGACCATCCGCAGGCAAGGCCTAAATATCATATTACAAATATCAGCGAATTGCCCGCCCTACTGGCAAAAGTAAATCAATCTACCGAAAATACCGGTTAGGAGACTGCTCAAATGGCCGCAAGCCATACGAAAGCCCGCACCCAAAAAGCTCACCTTCCGCCCGGAACACTGATTTACACCGGCAGGCATCGAAGCTCGAAACAAAAAATCACAGTGTTTGATTATGATAGCGACGCTTTCGAGGAACTGACACTCGAAACCATTGGTCAATGCCAAAAATACAAAAGCTCCGGCAATGTTACCTGGATAAATATCGACGGCCTGGCAAATGTCGAAAGCATTGAAAAAATCGGAACAGATTTCGGTATGCACACACTCGTACTCGAAGATATCCTGAACACCGCACAGCGACCAAAATTTGAGGATTACGGCGAATACATTTTTATCGTGGTAAAAATGCTCGGCCTTGACGCCGACGAGGCGATAATGCATCGAATTCACTCAATGAAACGCCGGATGATCTCTTTGCGAAGATCAATATGGCCTTTGAGAGAGGTGGTAAGCGCTATGGAACGAAGCGAATCGCCGATAGTCGCAAAACGCACCCGCATTTATATACGCGATCTCTACGACCATACAATTCAGGTAATCGACACGGTGGAAAGCCTCCGCGACATCGCAAGTGGAATGCTTGATACATATCTATCGGCCATAAGTAACCGTATGAATTCGGTGATGAAAGTGCTGACCATAATAGCGACTATCTTCATACCACTGACATTTATTGCCGGGGTTTACGGAATGAACTTTGAGTATATGCCCGAGCTGGATTACCCTTGGGCATATCCGGCAGTGCTGCTGATAATGCTGGCGGTATCGCTGGGCATGCTGGTATTTTTCAAACGGAAAAAATGGATATAATGATACAGGAGCCGTTATGAATATTCTGCTGTTTATTGTGGTGGTGGCAGTTTCTTTTATTGTCGTCAGGATAGGGGCGATCGCCTTTCAGCTTACAGGGATTGAATGGTCGATGGCAAAATTTCAGGCTCTTTCGTGCTTTACTTCTACAGGATTCACCACCAGAGAAGCCGAGCTTGTCACCAGTGATCCTCGCCGTAGAAAAATCGCTTCAATACTCATAATCCTCGGAAACGCCGGGCTGGTTACTCTTGTCGCAACTTTCGCAAACTCACTTAGGCCGTGGAATGTCCTCGAGCAGCTTGAGATTCCTTTTATCTCACAATTTATCTTAAAAGGCGCGTCACTTTGGGTCAATCTGGCGATAATCGTACTTGCTGTTTATCTGCTCTACCGGGTATTTACCAGCGCCCAATTAACAAGGAAATTTACTGATTATCTGAGGAGCAAACTCGTGGAAAAGCATTTTGCTGATCAGGCCAGCCTTGAAGAGTTCCAGATAGCTCCCCAGGGTTATACCGTTTCAAAAATCCTGATTACCAGCGACAGCCCAATTGCAAACAGAAGGCTGCGGGACTTAGAACTGGATCTTCAGAACATAACAACTCTTGCCGTGATAAGAGCCGCGGCTACAATCGCCAACCCGTCTCCGAGAGAACGCATATTGCCCGGCGATGAGTTTGTATGTTTTGGGGTGTCCTCAACGATTCACAAAATATTACTACCGCAACAACAAAAGCCGCCTTCGCCACCCGATCAACAAAACAACCAAGATAAAGATACAACTTAATCTTGATCATAATTTCTAAATGATCACTCCGGAGATAAGGGGTTGAGGCGTTTATTTTTGCCTTGAATTACCCGGATTACTTTCTATAATTAATGTAAAATGCCAAACAGAGGAAAGGAATGTGCACCCCAACGCATCATAGCCAAAGCGACATATGGCTGGAACCACGGATTTTGAAAGAGCGAGGCTGATAATGAAAGCACAGTGCGAATACTGCAAAACCGTCAACAAAGTATCGGACACCTGTGCCGGTCAAAAAATAAAATGCTTCACTTGCAAAGAGCAGTTCACTGCGAAACCGTACACACCTTTTCATAAAATAGATATTGTTGCAGAGGCTCGAAAAGCAGGGATTGCGGCTATGAATCTCTCATCACAAGTTCAGATATTACTAATCGTCGCCGCTGTGATTTCGTCTATATTGATGATCGGACAAGGAATAGGCATCATTATTGCTGCAGCGATTATTTTTTTAATACCTGTACTGATATTGAAATTGCTCTCAGTAGTGATCTCCTTACTCATTGCACAACTCCATCAAAACGAACAAAACAAGCACAAGGAAATCCTCTGATCGGTGAGATATTTTCACCATGCTGAAAGATAGCTGAAAGCACCGAACAGTATTTTTGGCATAAATTTCGATTTCCTTAATTCACTGTAGGTCTGGGCGGCTCATCGGTAAGTTACGATCTTGACGAAAGTCTCTGCCAAAGGTATGCTTCTAACCTAATCATCTTCGGAGCCTTAATTGATGCCGTGTGTCGTAACTTTATTATATATAATAGTTGCTGTGTTCGTCCTGAAGCTGATATGGGCGGTTTTTCAGCAGATAGCGTATCGCCGTGAAGTCGATAAAATCATCCGCAACGGTGAAGGTTCGCCTGAAAGAATTGAATTTCTTATAGTCGTACTTGGCAGAAACCCGATGGTCAGCAAACGCGACCTTTATCGCATAGAAAAGTTGCGGTCAATCAGAAAAAATATGCGCCGTGGCGTAAAAAAAATCAGATCAAGGGTGGTCGATAACGAACGCGATAAAGCTGAGAGCTGAAACAATATCACAATAAAAAAGTTACATACCACAAAAACAGGGTAAAATTCCCACCGCCTGAAATAACCAAAAAACGCCCTTTATGGACAAATCAGGCACATTTGCGTAGGTCCTATAATGAATTTTCAAAAAATTTCAAAAAATTCCTCTTTGCTTGTTGACTTAGTGGTGGGAAGTGGTAACATTTCCCAGAGTAGATAAGACAAGTGGAGCCAAGGCCATGCTTTTATTAACAGGCGAATATCAACATACCATTGACTCGAAGAATCGAGTGCTTATCTCAAACAAGCTCCGAAACCAGATAGACGCCCAGAAACACGGCAGTGACTTTTATCTGGTGCTCGGCTCAAATGGTATTCTGTGCCTTTATCCTGAAAAATGCTTTGAGCAGATTGTCAAATCGGCGACTGACGCCGGCAGCGCACCGGATGAGGCTGTGGCGTTTGAACGGATGAGCTTCGCAATGGCGAGCAAAGTTGAGTTGGACAGCCAGGGACGGCTTCTGCTCAACGACAGGTTGCGAAAGCGAGCCAACCTCGAAGACCAGATAACTCTTGTGGGTGTGCGAGACCACATTGAACTTTGGAATTCGCAAAGCTGGGAGCAGTATCTTGAAGATCATATGGCCCAGTACCAAAAGCAAATGTCTCAGGCCCGCAAGGCTGTTCTTCAAAAAGAAAATCAACAAATGGATTGATAAAACGAGATAATGAATATATGCAGGAGTGTAAATGATGAAGTCTGATCTGGAAATTTTGGCCCGAAGTCTGGAAGACAACCATAACGCAGACAGCAGGACGCTGAATGCAGCCAACGCTTTGGCAGAAAAACTCCAGAGCCTCCGCGAGTCAAACCCTCTGTTTGAGAAAATCAGCTTTTCGCCTGCGGTCGAGCAAATGCTTGAAAGCCAGGCATTAGCGGTAGGCTGAAAGTTCGGCAAAATATACATTGGATAGCAGGCCTACAGAACATAAACCGGTTCTCGCGTCTGAACTGCTTGAACAGATAACTCTGCCGTCGGATGGGTTGATGGTCGATGCGACCATGGGACATGGAGGTCACAGTTATCTGTTCGGCAGTAAATTAGGCCCGTCCGGTCATATTGTCGGGCTGGACTTTGATGAAAATTCTATAAGGACGGCCAGAGAGAAGCTGGAAAAACTTGATTGCAAGGTAACACTGATTAAGGGAAATTTCGCAGAGATAGAAGAACACCTTGGCAATCTGAATATAGATAAGGTAGATTTCATTCTTGCTGATCTGGGCTTTTGCTCAGCACAGCTTGAGGATGAGCAGACGGGGCTTAGTTTTCAAAAGGACGCCCCTTTAGATATGCGGCTTGATAAAAGCCTGAAAATAACAGCGGCTGATATTGTTAACAGCTACAATGAAAAAAAACTTGCTGATTTAATATATCAATACGGCCAGGACAGAGCTTCTCGCCGAATAGCAAGGTTCATTGTAAGTCACCGGAGAAAACAGAAAATAACAACTACCGGTCAGCTTGCCGCGGTTGTGCGAAGGGCTCTGGGCCGACCTGGCGGCCCTCGAGGCAGGATACATCCGGCAACGCGAACCTTCCAGGCGCTGCGCATCGCGGTTAATAACGAGATGGAAAATCTTGAAAGCCTGCTTGAATCGGCACCGTCTCTGCTTACTGGCGGCGGTTATATCGCGATAATTAGTTTTCACAGCCTGGAGGACAGAAAAGTAAAATGGAATTTTCGTAGAAATGCCCGGACGGAAATTTATGAAATTGTAACAAAAAAGCCGATAACTGCTTCAAGGGACGAGATTAAAGAAAACAAGAGAGCAAGAAGCGCAAAGCTGCGGATAGCCAGAAGAACATAGACATTGGAAATGGAGTTTCAATTATGACCTCGGACGCGAAAATAGGGTTGCTTTTAGGCTTGGTATTTATATTCATCATTGCTTTTATTATCAATGGCCTGCCCAGCCTCGGACAAAACCAGAATCCCAACCAGCTTACGACCAATATGGTCAACTCTCAGAACGGAGATTCGGGCCCGCTGGCACACGGTGAAAGACAGGCACATCGCCGAATCATAAGTCAGCCTGAGGCCTCACCAGCGCAAACAACAACCAATACTGATAAACCCAACAGCACTTTGCGTCCTGCGAACATAGCCGCACGGCAAACTCCGCTCGAAAGCGAGGTTAGATTCAGGCTCCCCCTTGCGGATGATACGCAAATAGATCGAGCAAGCGAAATTGCTGTCCAGACAGAAGAACCAGCCCAACAAAATCAGGATTCAACGGCAGATTCTCACAGTGAATCCGAACAAAAAACTTATGTAGTAAGAAGCGGGGACAATCTTGCCAAAATCGCTCAAGCGGTTTACGGTCAAACAGAGGGAAACAGAAGAAAGAATATCGAGCGTATATTCCAGGCCAACAGTGATGAGCTAAATTCTCCAGACCAAATTGTCGTTGGCCAAGAGCTTGTGATTCCGCCGTTGGAGGGCGGTCAATTCGAGGTCGTATCATCAATTGGACGAAGACACTCATCTTCGTCAGGGCATCGTGAAACTACCAGCAAAACATATACGGTGCGTTCGGGAGACAGTTTATGGAGAATAGCCCAACAACAGCTTGGCGACGGAGACAGATATAAAGAAATCATCGATTTGAACGAACGCAAACTCTCCAATCCTAATAACTTAAAAGAAGGCGACCAAATAATTATACCTGGCAGTTAAGGATACGGAAGTTGGGCTTTGCGAATGTCTCGATTATGTGCAGTTCTTACTATATTCTGGCTTACGGCGGTGCTGGTTACGGCCGTGTATCTTCGCAGTGAACAGGACAGGCTTTTCTATAAACGCTGGTCAGTTCGGCGACAGCAAAGCCAGCTCAGACAGCAGCTCTGGCAACAGCAGCTTGTGCTGGAAGCTAAAATTAATCCCGCCTCTATATTGAGAATTATTGAATCACAGCAAGAAGAAAATGGCAGCCCATAATCCGTCACTACGAATCCAGCGATTTATGATCTTAACGATGATGCTGCTGATCGCGGCATTTGCGGCTTTGGTGTGGCGGTGTTTTAACCTGCAATATCATATGTCCGAACATTATATCGAATCAGCGCATCGTCAACAGCGCGGATTCGCTCCTCAGAGCCCGCAAAGAGGGGCTATCCTTGATCGTAACGGCCAGTTACTTGCTGCGAGCAACAGAAATCGGATAGTATTCGCTGAGCCGAGAATTATCGAAGACGCAAAAGACACGGCAGCGATATTGCAGGATATACTCGATATGTCCGGACATCTTATATGCCAGATGATACTGGAAAGCCGCAACCCCGGCTATGTTCGCCTTAAAGAGGATATTACATCCGAACAGGCCAGCCAGGCAACTCGGGTACGAGGCGTTGGGGTGCAATCCGTTTGGCAAAGAAGCTACCCGGCTGGGAATATATTTTCGCATGTTGTAGGTTTCACCAGCACTGATAATCGGGGTCTGGGCGGCGTGGAATATACTCACAACGAGATACTTACCGGCTCGGCAGGTGAAGACCGCTTCTACGCAGATGTGCGTCGCAGGCCCGTAAGACACAGAGACTCCGATGCGCAACTAACTGACGGCAAAGGGCTTATACTTACCGTTGATACGGCCGTTCAGGAATTCGCACGGTCGGCACTGCAACGAAGAATGGATGAATTTCAGGCAGAGGCCGCGACAGCGGTTGTAGCGGCGCCGGATACGGGGGAAATACTTGCTATGGTTTCTTTGCCGGATTTCGATCCAGGAAATTTATCCGGTGCCCAAGCTGATAATCTCCGTAACCGGGCGCTGACCGATCCCTTTGAGCCGGGAAGTATGTTAAAACCTATCGCCGCGGCTATCGCAATAGACGCCGATGTGATAAGCATCAATGATACAATTTACTGTGAACAGGGTATTTATCGAGCCAGGGGAATTGGCACAATTCGTGAATATGGACAGCGAGGATTCGGGGACATCAGTGTAACCGAGATACTCGTGGAATCGAGCAATATCGGTACTGCCAAAATCGGCCAAAAGATGGGTAACGAGATACTATACAACGGCCTGCGACGATTTGGATTTACGGATCGGACGGGAATAGATCTGCCCGGCGAAGGCAAGGGAGTGCTGCGAACTACTGATCATTGGACAGGCTATAGCACTACACGCATCCCTTTTGGGCAGGAAATTTCGGTAACGGCGATGCAAATGGTTCGGGCTTTCTGCATACTGGCCAATGGCGGCAGAGATGTCCGACCTAATCTTGTCCGAGCGGTTGTTTCGCGCGACGGGAGCGCGGAGCTTTACGAGCCTCCGCCGCCTGTGGGATATGTAATCAGCCCCGAGGCTGCAAAAGATGTAATTAACGCTCTTGCCGAAGCAGTTGAAAGAGGAACTGGAAGAAGAGCGAAGCTCGAGAATTATGCCGTCTTCGGAAAAACCGGAACCGGCCAGGTCGCTGCGTCCGACCGTCGCGGCTACAGCGATTCCGAATATGTCGCATCCTTTATAGCAGGAGCGCCTGCCGAAGAGCCGGAAATTGTAGTGCTGGTGTCAATACACAAACCGGATGTTAGCCTTGGAAAAGGATACACAGGCGGAACAGTGGCAGGGCCGGTCGTGGGTGAGATAATCCAGAAAACTCTGGATTATGTGAATCGAGATCGGTAAGGCTATTTACAAAGACTGCGCAATCTCGGTATCTTCCTGCTCTGGTTCTGGCATTTGTCCCAGATAGCCTCTTTCGATACAGAATTTTATAATCTCTCTTGCCAGTGGGCCGGCGTCGTTTGCTCCGCTTCTGCCCTGCTCTATAATTACAGCCACCGATACCGCCCTGCCGTCGCTGTCCTCTGCAAAGCCTTCGAACCAAGCGTTTGAAGGGGCCTGGGTTGTGCCCGTTTTGCCATAAACGGTTACATCGAGCTTACCAAAGTCAGTTTCCTCAAATACATTGAAAGCCGTTCCTCCGCGTTCATTTACTACCGCATATGTGCCATCCCGCACCACATCAACAGTCCTCGGTGACATATCGATACTCTGCCAGTTCGGCGGCTCATTGTCATCCTCTATAAAAAGTCTTGGCTGAGAGAACATTCCCCCGCGAGCCATAGCCGCGGTCGAAGTGACCACCTGAAGTGGAGTTACTCGCAGGTTTCCCTGACCTATGCCGAACCATCGCAGCTCATTGCGGCGTAACGGGCCGGGTCTGCCGTCCTGGCCGGGACCGGTGCTTATTATGCCGGGGGCGGTATGAAAATCGCGACGAGCCGTGCTGTTGCGAACACTTTGCGGAGCCAGTTCAAAGCGTCGGCCAAATCCGAAGTTCAATAGCCACTGCTGAAGCTCCTCCGGCTCAATCCGGGAGGCAAGCTGAGAAAAGTATATATTACAACTGCCCTTTAGAGCATTACGACCATTATTTTCCCATTGGTCGTCGTGGCCGAGCCAGCCGTAACGGTTGAATATCCAGCAATTAGGCCAACCCCTTGGAGCAGCTCTTGGCGGGCAGCTTATTACCTCGTCGGGCGTAACTTTTCCCGATTCCAGCCCGGCTATTAATATCAATTGCTTTATAATCGAGCCTGGCGGATACTGCTTATTTATCGCTTTATTAATCATCGGTTCGTTGGCATCTGATATAAGCTCGTTGTAGTCATGTCGCACACGATTCAAATCGTATGACGGCAGCGAAACCATAGCCAGAATTTCAGCAGTCTGCACATCCATCACCACCGCGGCCATTCGGTCGGAGCAGTTAGGGTCATGAGGCCAGTCCAGAAGTAAATTCTCGATATCGCTTTGAAGCTCAATGTCCAGCGTAAGCTTTATATCTTCTCCTAACTGAGGCTCAGTGCGTCTGATTAGCTGACGGTCAATATCATACACGACCATACCCCGCCGCCCACGCAACAAAGCCTCGCAAATATACTCCGCTCCGGGTCTGCGCCCGCACACATCGCCGGGCATATAGCTTTGCAGTTCGTCATCCCAGTCAAGCTCGAACGCTTCTGTCGCAGGCCCCACCCAGCCTATAGTTTGCGCCGCGGCTGAACCATATGGATAGTGCCTTTTTCCACGCGGCTTAATTTCGACCCCATCAATGTCAAGAAATTCAAGCTGGGCGGTAAAAGTGTCATCATCGGTTTCGAGGTCAAGCAAAGGCCAGTTATCGCGCATTTCGGGGATATCGCTTACAGCAGCAGTGAGAAGCAATTGTTGCTGCTCATCCGGAAACTGATCAGCAAATGCCGCCACTGCAACCGAAGCCGGGATGCTGCTTATGCTGCCGTGTGCCTGCAGCACTCTTTCATCCGGCTCGTTGCGTATCCAGGCGATAAACTGCCTTATATTCCACACCCTGTTATTTATGTCGTCTATGGTGTCAGCTATTTTTTCGTGTTCTGCGCCAAATTGTACACATTTTTCAATCACGGTCTGAAGTCGGCTTTGTCCCTCGGCAAAATCATTTTGAACCCCAGCTACTGCCGCCTGCGCATCAGGTCTGCGCCGGGCACGCAGAAGGGCCGCACGCTGTACACGCTCATCGGCGTATTGTGTTAGTTGATAATTTATGTGAAGTTGGAATTCCGGCTCATCAGTTGCCAGTATTCTGCCTTTGCGATCGACAATATTGCCTCGAACTGTCTGAAACTCATGCGTGCTTATTCGCTGAGCCTTTAATTGAGCAATTTTGTCGCGATAATATGAGCGCGATATAAGCTGCATTTGAGCCAGCCTTGCCAAACATGCAAGAGTAATCGCTGTCATTAAGAATATCGCTATTTTTATGCGTCTGGAATACATCTCTAATGTAAATTTTCGTCAATATCGCTTCATACGCCTAGTCTTTATCCCCATCCACCAGGCAGCGGGTAAAAATAAAAAAGGTCCTATAATTGCCGAATAAATCGGTGACCATATCAGCTCGGCAAGCAATCTATCACTTCCGGCGGGGGTGCGCAACATAATGAGTAGCTGGGTCAGGCCCGCTGTCATAAAACCCACGATCAGTATCACAATCCCCTGTTGAGGCATTTTCTCAAAAGCCGCGACTTTATGCAATTGAGAAAGACAACTGCCAAAAATGCCGTAGCTTATCATTCGAGCACCCATCGGCGAACCAATTGTTATAATGTCTGCGGCTAACCCTATCAAAAAAGATGTTGCTATGGCATTTCTGGTTCCGGATCTTATTGCAAAAAAAACAAGAAGGATCAGAAGCAGATCCGGCTTAATTGCATTATTAGATATGGCGATAACATCCACCAGTCCGGCCTGTGCAACTGAAAATATCATAACAATTACTGCGAACCGGAACCATCGCATAAGGCCTTCCTTTGCAGTTTAATTCTTCAGTATTATCACAGCCACATCGGACAGACTGTCAATGTCGGTCGCCGGCTCAACGGCTATATCCCAGACAAGCGGATTATCCTGATCGCGCTGGGCTTCGGTTACGACGGCGGTCACCATCGGGCTAGGTAGTCTGCCGCCGCGACGAGCGGCATATATTAAATCCCCGGCACGGACAGAAACTTTTGCAGGAATAAGAGGAATTTTCGCTCCATCGCCAGTGCCATGCATAAGTCCCTCAGCCTGATCCGGGCCAATCTCAATCGGCAGACGAGAAGCCGAATCCGTTATAAGCCGAACCCTCGAAGAATTTGACGAAACCTCACAAACCGTGCCGATGACACTGTTATCACCAATTACATAATGTCCTTCCTTCACTCCGTTATTACTGCCGCGATCGATAATAAGCTCTCGAGCGGCACCCTGACCGGATGTTGTAATAACGCCGCCAAGTTCAAGACCCACACCCTCCCAGGGAAGCTTTCCGCGAAGACCGGACAGCTTTTCCACCTGCTGCTGCATCTGGTTAAGCTGGCCGATTACATTGGCCAGGTGATTCTGAAGTTGAATGTATTGCTCTCTGCTTATGTCCCCCTCCAGCGAGCGTCGGGGCTGGACTGACAAGCGCATTGTGCGCCCAAAATTTAAAGGAAACCGAAACATTATCGCAAAAGCAAACTGGAATTGATTGGTAAAACTCTGAGGAGCAAGGAAGATTATAAGGCTGCTTAATAGGCACCAGGTAAAGAGCATTCGTTTTGATAATTTTATTTGCGTACCTGACATACTCTCGCTTACCTGTAGCTTTACGGTATTAACAGATTTTTCGGTATAAACATCCGGGTGCTATTCCCAGCCGTAGTCGCTATGATCCATCGTATCCTTCCAAATCTCAAGATTCTCAAGATAGACGCTCGTGCCGCGAGCTACCGAAGTAAGTGCATCCTCAACCTTGTGAACCGCAAGACCTGTGGCATTGCTTAGGACATTGTCCATCCCGCGAAGGATCGACCCTCCGCCGCAGATATGGATGCCGTTTTCTATAAGATCCGCCGCGAGTTCGGGCTCCGCTTTTTCGAGCGTGCCAGTTACCGCATCGATTATCGCCGCTACCGGTTCACGAAGCGATTCGCGAATCTCCTCACTGGTAATTACTATCTTACGAGGAAGGCCGGATATCGTATCACGACCGGCTATTTCCATAGTTTTTTCCTCAGCAAGAGGCGCTGCGCTTCCTATGGCTATTTTCACTTTTTCAGCGCGAGCTTCGCCTATAAGCAAATTATAGGTACGCTTGAGGTGGTTGATAATTGCCTCATCCATATCATCGCCGCCTACACGGATAGACTCGCAGGATGCAATATCAGCAAGGCTCATAATAGCAACTTCCGTAGTGCCGCCGCCGATGTCAACAATCATAGATGCCGTCGGATCGGTAATCGGAAGACCAGCCCCGATGCCCGCAGCCATTGGCTCATCAACAAGGTAAACTTTGCGCGCCCCCGCACGCTCTGCACTGTCAATAACAGCTCTGCGTTCAACAGCGGTGATTCCACTTGGCACGGCTATAACCACTCTGGGCCTGACAAGTCCGCCTCGGCCGTGGACCTTGCGGATAAAATAACTCAGCATGGCTTCTGTGATTTCAAAATCGCTAATCACGCCGTCTTTCAAAGGCCTGATAGCACTGATTGAACCCGGCGTTTTGCCCAGCATCTCTCTGGCGACCAAGCCGACTGCCTCGCCGTTGTTAAGGACAATGTTCGTTCCTCTGCGAACAGCCACTACTGAAGGCTCATTAAGGACTATTCCTTCATCGCGAACACATACGAGGGTGGAGCTTGTCCCCAGGTCGATGCCCATATCCATACTGAACCAACCTAGGATTGTGTCCAGTAGCACCTTAGAATCCCTTCGCTAAAACAAAAGTATGCTGCTGTTATATCGAAAAACCGGGCGTTGTCAATAACCAAAAGAGCGGCCAATCGCAAAAATTATTTCATATCGGGAATAACTCTGAAAAGCTACATAAGCCGCGGTAGCAAGCACCACCCCCACTGCCAAGGCGAGCACCACAGTATAAATGTTATCGGCCGCTACTATTTTTTTGACTTTGTTGGCGCGATTATTCTGATTGGCCATACTTACCTCACTAAAACGAATTTTAGTCTCAAGTTCCTGATTTTTTTACCACAGGCGATGTCTGTTTGAAATCTTTCCGATTCGCAGGGCTGTCGTTCTAAAGATTCGTAGTAGCGGTATCACCTGATCCAGGCTGTTGCTGAACAAGCTCAAGAACACCCACAGCCTCTTCCGGCTCAACATCGGTTATTACAATATCGCAGATATAATCCTGGTCTCGAATCCC
>PWDX01000029.1 GCA_003553245.1 Phycisphaerae bacterium | reverse complement strand
GAGTTGGGCAAGGCGGTTGAAGTAGTAAAAGGTCTCAAGACGGCTAAATTTGACCAAACGGTTGAGTGCGTGATGAAGCTTGGCATTGAGCCGAAAAAAGCCGATCAGATGATTCGAGGATCAGTTTCATTGCCCAACGGCATTGGAAAGCAGAAGAAAGTTATCGCATTCTGTCCTGATGAAGAAGTTGAAGCTGCCAAAGCGGCAGGGGCAGTTGAAGCAGGCGGTGATGAGCTTGTTAAGAAGATTACGGATGGGTGGATGGATTTTGATGTGGCGATAGCTTCTCCGAAGGTTATGAGCAAGGTCGGCAAACTGGGGCGTGTTCTTGGCCCTCAGGGAAAGATGCCTTCACCAAAGAACGGCACTGTTACCAATGATATAGAAAATGCCGTATCCGAGTTTTCAGCCGGTAAAATAGAGTTTCGTAATGATGCCGGCGGCAATGTCCACGCGGTCGTCGGTAAGCAGAGCTTTGGTACAAAAGAGCTTACGGAAAATGCCGCGGCCTTTGTAGAATTGATAAAGAAGATGAAGCCGGCATCGAGCAAAGGTACTTATATAAAGCAGATGTATCTTTCGGCGGCGATGAGTCCTTCTGTGGCGGTTAAGGTTTAGTCTTTTTGTTCGGTCAAATCAGATAATCAAAGACAGGGTGTAAAAATGAGTAAATTCGTAAAAGAACTACTTCAAGGTCAGTATGAGAAAGTTCTGGAGTCAGAGGGTGTCGAGAGTTTCCTGGTTCTGCGGACCAAGGGCATAAGCGGCAACGAAAATAATGAACTGCGAGGCCAGTTGAAAGACAAGGGTATCCGTATGATGGTTACTCGCAATGCGCTTTTCCGCAAGGCTTTGCAGGCCAAAGGTATGGAAGCGGCAGGGGAACTCTTTGACGGGCCTTGCACAATAGCTTTCGGCGGGGATAGTATTGTCGATGTTGCCAAGGAGATAACCGATTGGGCCAAAAAGCTCAAGCCTATTGAGGTCAAAGGTGCTTTTGTAGAAGGCCAAAGTCTTGACGAAAAAAGTGCAGTTGAACTTTCTAAAATGCCGAATCGACAGGAATTGCAGGGTCAGATAGTGGGCCTTGCGATGTCTCCGGCGCGTCAGGTGGCCGGCTGTATCTGCTCTCCTGCCGGTATAGTTGCCGGCTGTATAAAGGCGATTGCCGACAAGGCGGATAAAGAGGCTGCTTAAATCGCTGTATGGACTGAACTTACAGTCCTGCGAAGGCGTATAAACAAATTAATTTCAATCTGGGACGAGATTTTTAAAAGTTACTTAAAAGATTAATGTTGTCCTCGCCGCTGCCCCGAGAGGGTTAAAACGGAACGGCGTAGTTCCGGCACCGGCAGGGCGGTAGATAGTAATAGGAGTTTTACAATGACAGAAGAAACAGCAGTAGCAAAAGAATGGACAGCGGAAATCAAGGAACTTGGCGATAAGATAGTATCTTTGACGCTGATGCAGGCCAAAGAGCTTGGTGATTACCTGAAGGAAGAGCACGGCATCGAGCCTGCCGGTGGTGGTGCGGTTATGGTTGCCGGTCCTGCAGCGGGTGGCGGCGAGGATGAGGCTGCCGAAGAAAAGACCAGTTTCGATGTGGTTCTCAAGGAAGTTGGTGAGAAGAAGATTCAGGTGATTAAGGAAGTCCGTGCTTTGACCGGCCTCGGCCTTAAAGAGGCTAAGGAACTGGTTGACGGCGCTCCCAAGCCTGTAAAAGAAGGTGTTAGCAAAGAAGATGCCGAGGCTGCTCAGAAGCAGTTGGAAGGCGCCGGAGCGGTGGTCGAAGTTGCATAATTGGTTTCTGTTTTGTCGGCTTTGTTTTATCAGCTTTGGAAAACTACTAATTGACGGAGTATTCAATGGCCGTTAGACCTGTACGCAGTTTTGGTAAAATTCACGACGCGGTTGATGTCAGTGCGCTTAAGGGGATTCAGTTGCCCAGTTATGAGGCGTTTCTCCAGAAAGATGTTGATCCGCGAAAGCGTGAGGATAGGGGGCTTGAAGCCCTTTTCCGCGAGATATTCCCGATAGAAAACTATGATAAGAGTATGCGTCTGGAGTATCTTTATTACGAACTCGAGAAGCCTCGTTACTCGGTGGATGAGTGTCGTAAGTTGCGGCTGACTTATGGTTATCCGCTTAAGCTCTGGTGCAGGCTTAAGGGCAAAGACGATGAAGACCTTGCTGAGCAGGGTATGTATATCGGTGAGATGCCGATAATGATAGGCGGCGGGGAGTTTATTATCAACGGCGCCGAGCGCGTTATCGTCAGCCAGTTGCATCGTAGCCCGGGTGTTGATTTTCTTATCAGCAGCAAAGAAGGCGACCGTATTCTTCACGGCGGCAGGATAATTCCTGAGCGAGGAAGCTGGATAGAGATCGGCGTTACCCGCAAGGATGTCCTGGGCGTAAAGATTGATCAGTCCAGCCGCCTGGCGGCGACCATATTTCTGCGTTGCCTGAGTGAACAGTACGGCACTACCGAGGAAATTATCAGGTTATTTTACCCGACTAAGAACATCTCAGTGGATAAATTACAGCCTGATATGTGGTCTGTAGGGCCGATAGTTAATACCGAAGACGGTGAGATATTAGTCAAAGCTGGAGCGCAAATTGGTGAGAAGATTTCTTTAATCCAGCAGAGTAATGTAGAAAAAGTTGAGGTCGTTGAATCTGTTCGTGATCCGTTGATTTTAAATACGCTGGCTGAGGATGATACCAATAACCGAGACGAGGCTTTGCTGAAGTTTTATATGAAGCTTCGACCCGGCAATCCACTGAACATCGATAAAGCTAAGGAGTTCTTTGATGAGAAGTTCTTCGATTCTAATCGGTATCGGCTTGGCAGAGTAGGGCGTTTTCGTCTAAACAGAAAATTCGACCTTGATATTCCCGAAGATGAGATGACGCTTAAGCCTGACGATTTTCTTCATACGATGCGATATGTTCTTGCGCTTCGTAATAATGAAGGTTATGTCGATGATATTGACCATCTTGGCAACCGACGGCTTCGGACGATAGATGAGCTTGCGGCAGGTGAGATTCGCAAGGGGCTTTTGCGACTTCGCAAGACTGTCCAGGAGCGTATGAGCAGCAAGCGGGAATCGGCCGATTCTATGCGTGTGGCGGATCTGGTGAATTCCAAGAGCGTCAGTAGCAGTATTAACTATTTCTTCGGCAGAGGCGAATTAAGTCAGATAGTTGACCAGACCAACGCTCTTAGCCAGTTGACTCATGAGCGTCGTCTTTCCGCACTTGGACCCGGTGGTCTTAATCGCCGGCGGGCCGGATTTGAGGTTCGTGATGTTCATATCAGCCATTACGGCAGAATATGTCCTATCGAAACCCCGGAAGGAACGAATATCGGCCTGATTTCATCACTTGCGATATTTGCAACGCTTGATGAATATGGATTTCTTTTGACTCCATATCGTAAGGTTGAAAAAGGTAAGGTAACCGATGAGGTTCATTATTTCCGTGCTGATGAAGATATGCGGGCTGTTATCGGTGGCCCCAACATTGTTGATCATGACAAAAGCGCCATAAAGGAGGGGCTCGTTCTTGCGATGAAAGGCGGGGAGCTTTCCAGCGTAATGAACGATGAAGTCGATTTTATTGATGTTTCATCGAAGCAGATAGTGGGTGTCTCTGCATCTTTGATTCCATTTCTAGAGCATGATGACGCTAACCGCGCTTTGATGGGTTCTAATATGCAGCGGCAAGCGGTTCCGTTGTTAAGGACCGAACCTCCGCTTGTCGGAACGGGTATGGAGAAGGTCGTCGGCCATAATTCGAGTATGGTCGTGCGGGCAGATTTCGAGGGTGTTGTCACGGAAGTTGACGCCAGTAAGATAGTGATTAATCATACCGACGAATATGATCTTGAGAAGTTTTACGGTCTTAATGAGCGGACCTGCCTGAACCAGAGGCCCATAGTAAAGTTGGGCGACAAAGTTAAAAAAGGTCAGGTAATCGCCGACGGCGGTGGCACGGCTGATGGTGTGTTGAGTCTGGGTAAGAATCTGCTCGTAGGTTTTGTGTCTTTTGACGGCTATAATTTTGAAGATGCTATCCTTGTAAGTGAGCGAATGGTCAAGCGTGATGATTTGACCAGCATTCATATTGACGAATTTACGGCCGAAGTCCGCGAAACCCGGCTTGGCCGTGAGGAGTTTACCCGCGATATTCCTAATGTAGGTGAGAAAGCTTTGCGGAATCTGGATGAAAACGGCGTTGTTCTTGAAGGAACGCGTGTTTTCTCAGGTGACATTCTGGCAGGTAAGGTTGTCCCAAAAAGTAAAACGGAGCTTACCCCCGAAGAGAAGCTGCTGCACGCAATCTTCGGCAGAGCAGGCGAGGATGTTAAAAACGATTCGCTGGAATTGCCGAGCGGCTATGAAGGTGTTGTTATTAAGACGGAACGATTTGCCAGGAAAGGCGCTCGCAGCGATGAAGAAGAAAAGACTATTAAGGAAGAAATCAAGCAATACGAGGCTGAGTGTCGTGCTCGTGAGTGCGCGATATTCCGGCAGATGATAGATGCTGTGCATGAGCAGTTCGATATTGAGGTAGTTGACCCGACGACAAAGCAGAAAGTCGGAGCCAGTTCTGATGATGAGGTTATCTATGAACAGATTGAGAACTGGGATATCAAGTGGGTTAAGCCTGCTTCGATTCGCGATGATGTGCAGAAGTTAGTAGATAAATACTGGCAGAAGATTTACGCCGTTGACGACGATCGCAAGTGTCGTATTGAGCGGCTCAAACACGGCGATGAGCTTCCCAGTGGTGTCTTACAGATGGTCAAAGTTTATGTCGCTACTAAGCGTGCTCTTTCCATTGGTGATAAGCTGGCAGGGCGACACGGCAACAAGGGTGTTATCGCTAAGATTATGCCGGAAGAGGATATGCCGTTTCTTGAAGACGGCACTCCGCTTGATATTCTGCTTAACCCGCTTGGCGTTCCCAGTAGGATGAATGTGGGGCAGATTCTTGAGACTCATCTTGGCTGGGTGTCGAAAGTACTCGGCTTTGAGGCGGTGACTCCTGTATTTGATGGGGCAAGTGAGGAAGATATTCACGAGCTTACGACGGAAGCTAACGAGTTTATGGCCGAGAGGGGGCAGGAATATTACCAGGGTGGTCAGGCTCCGCCTGATGATGAGTTATTTGTTAATGTTCCCAATACACTTAAGACTCAGCTTTACGACGGCAGGACGGGTGAGCCTTTTGATCAGCGTGCTACGATTGGCTATATGTATATGATGAAGCTTCACCATCTTGTTGATGATAAGATTCACGCGCGATCAACCGGCCCTTACAGCCTTATTACCCAGCAGCCTCTTGGCGGAAAAGCGCGCACCGGCGGCCAGCGTTTCGGGGAAATGGAAGTATGGGCTCTGGAAGGTTATGGCGCCGCTTATACTCTTCAGGAAATGCTGACAGTAAAAAGTGACGATGTCGAGGGCAGGACCAAAATATATGAATCTATGGTCAAAGGCACCAATACTCTTGACGCCGGCACACCGCTTTCTTTTGATGTCTTGTGTAATGAGATTCGCGGTCTTGGTTTGAACATACAGCTTGAGAAAAAGCGTCTTGGAGCTTCGGTTTTATAGAATTGCAAATTTGCAATATAAATAAACATTAGGAGTAGAAATGCTCGGCAACATTTACGACAGAATAAATGATTATGGTTCGGTTAAAATTTCTCTGGCAAGTCCGAATGATATTCGCAGTTGGTCGTTCGGGGAAGTTCGCAAGCCGGAGACTGTAAATTACCGTACATATCGTCCCGAGAAAGATGGTCTGTTTTGTGAGCGGATTTTCGGGCCTGAGAGGGACTGGGAATGCGCCTGCGGCAAGTACAAAGGCACTAAATTCAAGGGCATAATTTGTGACCGCTGCGGAGTTAAGGTAACTCACAGTCGAGTTCGGCGTAAGCGCATGGGGCATATTAATCTTGCCGCGCCGGTGATTCATATTTGGTTTTTCAAAGCGATACCGAACCATCTTGGCACTCTGCTCGCGATGAAGAGTGCCGATCTTGAAAAAATTATTTATTTTCAGGACTATGTTGTAACTGACGCCGGGCAGAGTCCTTTGCAGGTTGGTCAGCTCCTGTCTGAGGAGGAATATCGTGAAGCTGCAACAAAATATGGTGGGGCGTTTAAGGCTTCTATGGGTGCCGAGGCGATAAAAGAGCTTCTGGCAAATCTTGATCTGGAGTCATTGAGTGTTGAACTCAGGGCGGATATTACAAAGACCAGCAGCAAGCAAAAAATTAAGGATCTGACCAAACGACTCAAATCGGTCAATGCTGTTTTGAACAGCACTAACAAAGCTGAATGGATGGCCCTGGATGTAGTTCCCGTGATTCCCCCGGACCTGCGTCCGCTTGTTATGCTCGAGAGCGGCAATTTTGCTACAAGCGATCTAAATGATCTTTACAGGCGTATCATAAATCGTAACAGCAGGCTGAAGAAGCTGATAGACCTTAATGCTCCTGAGGTGATTATCCGGAACGAAAAACGTATGCTCCAGCAGGCTGTTGATTCACTGCTGGATAATAGTCGTTGTCGTCGTCCCGTGCTCGGAAGCAATAACAGGCCTTTGAAGAGCCTGACGGATATGATTAAGGGCAAGCAGGGGCGGTTCAGGGAGAATCTGCTTGGTAAGCGAGTTGATTATTCTGCTCGTTCGGTAATTGTTGTTGGTCCCCATTTGAAGCTTTATCAGTGTGGTCTGCCTAAGAAAATCGCGCTTGAGCTTTATCAACCTTTCATAATCCGCAAGCTGAAAGAGCGTGGGCTTGCTGATACAATAAAAAGCGCAAAGCGTATGATAGAGCGGCGGGATGATCAGGTCTGGGATGTTCTGGAGGAGGTTATCCACCTTCATCCGGTATTGCTGAACAGAGCGCCAACGCTCCACCGAATGGGTGTTCAGGCGTTTGAACCTGTGCTTGTCGAAGGTAACGCGATTATGCTTCACCCTCTTGCCTGCAGCGGTTTTAATGCCGACTTCGATGGCGACCAGATGGCAGTTCATTTGCCTTTGAGCATCGAGGCGCAGGCCGAGGCTCATACTCTGATGTTATGCACAAATAACATTTTTTCGCCTGCTGACGGTTCTCCGATGGTTAAACCTTCGCAGGATATGGTTATGGGCAATTATTACCTGACCTGCCTAAATCACGAGGAAAAGGGCGAGGGTATGGCGTTCCGTAATATTGAAGAAGCGATTACGGCTTATGATCTTGGGAAGATAAGCCTGCATGCTAAAATTAAAGTAGCGATACCGGAGGAACAGAAGGTTCTGGTTGATGAAATAACCGAGCGTTTTGTTCCCGGGTCGGGAGGAATAGCAAAAGAGAGGATACAATATACCTCGGGACGGAAGATTATAGAAACAACGGTTGGCCGTTGTATCTTTAACGATATGCTTCCTGACGGTATGCCGTTTTATAATATGACAATGGCTCAGAAGATGCTCGGTAGAGTTATCAGTGACTGTTACATTCTCACCGGTAGTGCGAACACTGTAGATTTGCTGGATAATATCAAAGAGCTTGGGTTCAAGCGTGCTACCTCGGCTGGGCTGAGTATTGGTGTTACTGATATGAAGATACCACCTAAGAAAGCTGAGATTATTTCCCAGACTGAAGAGCGGGTTGAGAAGATTCACAGTAATTATCTCGCGGGTGTTTTAACGGAGCGCGAGCGTTATAACCAGATTATTGACGCCTGGACGCATGCCAGAGTAGCCGTTACGGGCGAAATGATGAAGGGTTTCCGTGAGGATAAGAAAGAAGACGGCACCCCTTATCTTAATCCTATTTTCCTTATGAGTGATTCTGGTGCACGAGGAAGCGTTGATCAGATTCAGCAGCTTGCCGGTATGCGTGCTTTAATGGCCAAGCCCAGCGGCGAGATTATTGAGACGCCGATTAAGTCGAACTTCCGTGAGGGAATGACGGTTGTTGAGTACTTCAGCTCGAGTCACGGCGCTCGTAAAGGGCTGGCGGATACTGCTCTTAAGACAGCTAATTCCGGCTATCTGACTCGTAAGCTCATTGATGTAGCTCAGAATGTCATTATCAGCGAGCGCGACTGCGGGACATTGCAGGGTATTACAAAGGCTGCGTTCAATGCGGGCGAAGATGGAGATATGCCGCTTTCAAGGTTAATAATAGGTCGTACGGCTCGTGATAATATCCGCAATCCGATTACCGATAAAATGATAGTGCATGAAAATGAGGTTATTACGGCCCAGGCCGCAGCGGGTATAGAGGAGTTGGGTCTGGATACTGTGCGTGTTCGCAGTCCTCTTACCTGTGACAGTGCCGTTGGTATTTGCGCTAAATGTTTCGGATGGGATCTTAGCACAAACAAACTTGTCGAAGAAGGCTCTGCTGTTGGTATTATCGCAGCCCAGTCTATTGGCGAGCCGGGTACGCAGCTTACGCTTAGAACCTTCCACACCGGAGGCGTGGCCTCTCGTGCCGTTCTTGAGAATAATCAAAAAGCCACCCAAGCCGGTAAAATTCAGTATCGGGATATAAACGCTGTTGAGGTTAAAACTGATTCCGGTTTTCGAACCGTGGCGCTAAAGCGTAACGGTGAGATAGCGTTGCTTGATTCTAAAGACCGTGAGCTTGACAGATTCAAAGTTCCTTACGGTTCATTGATAGCTGTTAAAGATGGTAAAAAGGTAAAGGGTGGCCAGGTTCTGTTTAGTTGGGATGCCCACCGCGTGCCGATACTTGCTGAAGTACCGGGCTTTATCAGATTCACCGATGTCGTAGAAGGTGAGACGATTCGTGTAGAAGAAGAGCGTAAGGGCGGCGTTGGCAAGCCTGTTGTGATCGAGCATAAAGGCGACAGGCATCCTCAGATAATAATTGAGGATAAGGACGGTAAAATACTGGATGTTCATTATTTGCCTGCAAAGGCCCATATTGAGGTTAAAGAGGGGCAGGAAGTTCAGGCAGGTGCTCTTCTTGCGCATCAGCCCCGTGAGTCAGCAGGTACTCAGGATATTACAGGTGGTCTTCCTCGCGTAACTGAAGTTTTCGAGGCACGCAAGCCAAAAGAGCCGGCGGCAATGGCGGAAATCAGCGGTAGGGTTGAACTCAAAAGTGATAAACGCAAAGGCAAGATGACGGTTGTCGTTCGCAGTGAGAGCGGGATGGAAAAGGAGCATCATGTTCCGCGAGACAGACATCTGAATGTTCACGCCGGTGATATCGTCGAGGCAGGTGACCAGTTGACAGACGGTCCTTTGGTGCCGCATGATATACTTCGCATTAAGGGAGAAGAGGCTCTTCAGCGGTATCTGGTAGAAGAAATTCAGAATGTTTACCGTTCACAGAATGTTAATATTGACGATAAGCATGTTGAAATAATTACTTCTCAGATGATGCAGAAGGTTGAGATTGAGTCCGTTGGCGACAGTTCATTTTTGCCGGGTGAGGTTGTAGGCAAGTTTGAGTTCCGCAGCGAAAATGAGAAACTCGCTAGCTCTATAAAAGTTACTAATGTTGGAGATTCGACCGATGTTCAAAAAGGTCAGATTTTAAGCAAAGATGAGCTTAGTCGTGTTAATGAAAAGATTGAGACAATTGGAGGAGAGCCTGTCAAGGGCAGGAAGCCACGGCCTGCGACGGCTAAAACCCTGCTTCTTGGTATTACAAAAGCTTCTCTCAGGAGCGACAGCTTTATTGCGGCGGCAAGTTTCCAGGAAACAACAAAAGTGTTGACAGGTGCGGCACTTGGTGGTAAAATTGATAACTTGTGCGGTTTGAAAGAGAATGTTATACTTGGTCACTTGGTGCCGGCAGGGACAGCGTTTAAGCCTCATCTGGAGCTTAAGGTCAAGCATCTTGCCAAAGCTCCGTTGCCCAGGGAATTCCGAGAAGAAATTCCTTCAGAAGAGGAAGAAACGGATCGCGGTATCAGGGAAGCATTGGGTATAGAGTAAAATCTGAAAAATTAAGAAGTAGATATTATATATTGGAAGGTAAGTATGCCGACAATAAATCAATTATGTAAGAATCCGCGACTGAAGCAGAAGAAACGCGTCGCCAAATCGGATATAAGCGGTAACCCGCAGAAAAAGGGTGTTTGCCTTGTGGTGAGGACGCAGACGCCGAAGAAGCCTAACTCGGCCCTTCGGAAGATAGCTCGTGTTAGGCTGACAAACGGTAAAGAAGTGAGCGCATATATCCCGGGCATCGATCATAATCTGCAGGAACACAGCACGGTATTGATTCGGGGTGGTCGTGTCAGAGACCTTCCCGGTGTTCGTTATCACATAGTTCGCGGGGTCCTCGATTGTGCCGGAGTTGACGGTCGTCAACAGGGTAGAAGTAAGTACGGAGCTAAGAAGTCAAAGTAAACGGGGCTTTAGAGCTTCGAGTGATAGTATTTAAGGATAATTGTAATGGCGAAGAAGTTTACCGCATCCAATGAACAGTTAAGACCTGATGCCAGATACAACAGCAAATTGGTATCTAAGTTTATCAATTGCCTGATGTGGGACGGCAAAAAAAGTGTAGCGCAGCGCGTATTTTATGACTCAATGGAAATTATTGGTAAGAAAGTTAGCGATGCCGAGCCCTTGGATGTATTCGAGAAGGCAATCAATAATGTAAAGCCTATGCTCGAGGTTCGCAGCAAGCGGGTCGGTGGCGCCAGCTATCAGGTTCCGATGCAGGTGAGCCCTCGTAGGCAGCAGTCTCTGGCTTTTCGCTGGATTTTGCAGACGGTTAGAGGCAAGAGCGGCCGGCCTGTTTGTGAGATTCTGGCTAATGAACTTGTTGACGCCTATAACGAGCAGGGCGGTGCGATGACGATGCGCGAGAATGTTCACAGGATGGCCAAGGCGAATAAGGCTTTTGCGCATTTCGCTTGGTAAAAATGATTCAACTACAACCTGCCGCGGTGGTTTTGGAAAACTGACCGTGGCAGTTTTCTTTCATGGTTCAAGGCTTTAAGGTGCAGAATTACGGCAAATGAGTAAATTACTTGAAAAAATCAGAAATATCGGGGTGATGGCCCATATTGATGCGGGCAAAACCACGATTACCGAGCGCATTTTATACTATACGGATAAGACATATAAAATGGGTGAGGTACATGAAGGTACTGCCGTAATGGATTATATGGAGGAGGAGCAGGAGCGGGGTATTACGATTATGTCGGCTGCCACTACATGCCCATGGGGCAGTCATAACATTAATCTGATAGATACCCCTGGTCATATTGATTTTACTGCTGAGGTTGAGCGGTCTTTGCGAGTTCTCGACGGCGCAGTCGCTGCTTTTGATGCAAGTGAAGGCGTTCAGGCTCAGAGCGAAACAGTCTGGCGACAGGGAATGAAATATGACCTTTCGATTATCTGTTTTATAAATAAGATGGATAAAGTTGGTGCTGATTTTTATATGGCCGTTGATAGTATTCGCGATAAGTTACTTGCCACGCCGATATTGATACAGATCCCGATAGGTAGTGCGGATACTTTCGAGGGAATAATTGACCTGGTCAAAATGAAAGCTCTATTTTATGATGTTGAGGAACTTGGCAAGAGCTATCATGAAGAGGAAATTCCTGATAAGTATAAGGCTGAGGCGGCAGAGAAACGGGCAGAGATGATTTCGCTGGCGGCGGAATTCGATGAAGAATTGATGGATAAATTTGTTCATGATGAGCCTATTAGCGAGCAGATGATTGATCGTGCTATTCGTAGGGGAACGATTGAGTGCAAGCTTAATCCTGTTTTCTGCGGTTCAGCCCTTCGGTACATCGGCGTTCAGCGTTTGATGGACGGTATTGTAGCGTATTTACCTTCTCCATTGGAAAGGCCGATTATATACGGCCATAAACCAAAAGACGATAAGCAGCAGATTGAGATTAAGTGTGACCCCTCAAAGCCGTTGGTGGGTCTGGTTTTCAAAATAACCAGCGATGTTCACGGTGACTTGAATTATGTTCGCCTTTACCAGGGAACTCTCAAAGGCGGCAGCCGTGTTCTTGACGCCACGCGTAATCGGCGAGAGAATATTACCCGCCTGTATGAGATGCATGCCGAAGATCGGCAGATAATTGAGCAAGCTCATGCCGGCGATATTGTTGCGGTAGTTGGCTTGAAGCAGACGCTTACCGGAGATACCATTTGTGATACCAAGCATCCGATTGTTTTGCCAAGCATTACTTTCCCTGAAACAGTAATAAGTATGTCTATTGAGCCGGCAAGTTCCGCGGAGAAGCAGAAACTCGCCGATGCACTTGGCAAACTTCGTCGTGAGGACCCGACTTTTGGTTGTCAATATGAGAATGAGACCGGCCAGACAATAATAAGTGGTATGGGAGAGCTGCATCTTGAGGTTCTACAGCATAAGTTGGTTCGCGATATGGGGGTCAATGTCAGGGTTGGCAAGCCTCGAGTTGCTTACAAGGAGGCCATAATGGCAACCGCCGAGTCTGAAGGTAAATTCGTTCGCCAGACCGGCGGGCGAGGCCAATATGGCCATGTTGTATTACGGGTTGAGCCTAAATATACTGAGGATGGGCACTGGGAGCGAGAGATAGAGTTTGTCAATGAGGTGATAGGCGGTGCGGTGCCCAAAGAGTATATTGGACCAGTGGAAAGAGGTGTAAAAGACGGCCTTAGTAGCGGTGCTTTAATGGGCTATCCGATGGTGGGTGTTAAGGTAGCGCTTATTGATGGTTCTTCTCATCCCGTTGACAGTTCGGAACTGGCTTTTGAACAGGCAGGGGCAATCGGTGTACAAAACGCGATTAAAAAGGCTGAGCCGGTTTTGTTAGAGCCTGTGATGCGGTTGCAGGTAGTAGTTCCTGAGGAATATTATGGCGCCGTCCAGAGCAGCCTTATGGCTAAGAGAGGGCTGATAACCGACAGTAAACACCACGGAAATGTCTTGGTTATAGATGCGAAGGTTCCTCTTGCCGAGATGTTTGGCTATTCCAATGAGATTCGAGGGCTTACGGCCGGTCGGGGCACCTTTACGATGGAGCCGCTTAGCTATGAGAAAGTACCTGAACAAGTGGCTAATGAAATACTTGTTTAAAAAAATGCAATTTTTTGAGAAATTTACTAATAACTTCTTGACAGCGATGAATTTTGATGCTATTTTGCCAACTTTTCAGCCGTAGCGAGCAGAGTCAAGGACGGCTTTGCGTACCGAGTTGGGCTGTGGCATATCTGAATATTGTGGTCAAGGATGGAAGTTAAAATATCCGGCACAACGGTTTGTTGGCCGGCAGTCTTATAAGGAAGGCGATAATGCCGTATCGTTCGGTAAAGAGGCTTTCCTGCTATTCGATTAAAACGAATGACCAGGGTTGAAGTTTCTTCAGCTTTAGTTGGGATTTGTACATTCGATAAATCAGGGACTGGCGAATAATTTTGCAGGATATCTGTTATTAACGGCATTGGCCGACTTTTAAAGGAACAATATGGCTGAGGCGACAGAAAGAATACGAATAAGGATGGAAGCTTACGATCATAAGGCTCTGGATTCTTCTGCTAAGGAGATTGTCGAGCATGCTCGTCGTACGAATGCTCGTGTAAGTGGCCCTGTTCCGCTTCCTACGCGAATCGAACGATATACCGTTCTTCGCAGCCCGCATGTAAATAAGAAGGCGCGGGAACAGTTTGAAATGCGGACTCATAAGCGTTTGATAGATATTTTTGAAGCTAATCCCCGGACAGTCGAGGTTTTGAACAGGTTGGTTGTTCCGGCGGGTGTTTTTGTGAAGATCAAAGCCTGATTTGGGGAAGTTTGATAAGTCAGGTTTTTCGTTTACTTAAATAGGTAAGACCGGGTGAAAGTCGAAATGGCAATGATACTTGGAAAAAAAATTGGAATGACGCAGGTTTACGACGAGGCCGGTAATCGCCTGCCGGTTACTGTTATACAGGCCGGTCCATGTACGGTTACTCAGCTTAAGACAAAAGAAACCGATGGCTATGCTGCATTGCAATTAGGTTTTGACGATGTTAAGACTTCTCGTCAGCGTAAATCTCAGATTGGCCATGCTGCCAAAGCAGACAGTACTCCAAAGCGTTTTGTGCGTGAGTGGCGTATTGATGATGGTGAGGAGTATGAGGCGGGCCAGTCGGTAACTGTTTCGGCATTTTCAGATGACAAATGGGTTACGATAACCGGTACTAGCAAAGGTAAGGGCTTTGCCGGTGCAATGAAACGCCATGGTTTTGGCGGATTTCCCCAGAGTCACGGCACAAAAAGAGCCCACAGACGCCCCGGTTCGGTTGCTGCTTTCGCCAGTGATGCAGGGCATGGCGGCGATCTTAAAAAGGGCAAGCCAATGCCCGGGCAAATGGGTAATAAGACAATTACAAGCCGAAACCATAGCTTGGTTTCAGTTGATGAGGAAAATAATCTGCTTGTCGTTAAAGGGTCTGTCCCTGGCGCAGCAGGCAGCTATTTAATTATAAAGAGTTCACAGAAGAAGAAATAATTGGAGTTAACCGGTCGAATCATGATTGATCTGGCTATATACGATATAAACGGCAAGGAAGTCGATAAACTGCAGATAGACGAGGATGCTCTCGGCGGTCGAGTAAGACATAGCCTTCTTAAGCAGGCTATAGTGGCTTCTCATGCTAATAAATATGTTAGAACCGCTAGCACCAAGGGCCGAGGCGAGGTTGTCGGTTCAACCCATAAGTTGTTTCGCCAGAAAGGTACAGGTAATGCTCGCGTTGGTAATGCTCGCACGGGTAAACGGGTCGGCGGTGGTGTAACATTTGCCAAGTCGGTTCGAGGTTCTCGTCAGGATATGCCAAAAAGACAACGG
>PWDX01000073.1 GCA_003553245.1 Phycisphaerae bacterium | reverse complement strand
GAAGGCAAGTATTGCAGTAAAAGTATTGGCCGAACGGATAAACTCAGCAAGCGTCAGGCTAGGAAAATCGCACAAGCCAAGCAACTGGAGTTCGAAGCAAGGCCAGGCCTACGCAACAAAACCAAAAACTATCGGCTATCGGAATATGTCGAGCATTACTTCAAGGTCAGAGAACACGAGCTTGCGCCGCAGAGTGTCAAGCTGCACAGGTATGCCGCAAGATACCTGCTGGAGTATTTCGGCAAGGACAAGCGGCTGCAAGGCATAACCAGAGCCAACGCCAGAGCTTTTCAGGCAGCTATGGCAGCCAATAGTATAAATCCCAAAGACCAGAAAAGCACAACTATCGGGCTTGTAACGGTCAATATGTATATGAGGGTTGCTTTGAAAATGTTTACACTGGCTTACGAGGATAACCTTATAGCGGAAAATCCATTCTCGAAAATCATTACGGGCGTCGATTTTGAAAGCCGGTGGCACTATGTAACCCACAAGGAATACGCCCGAATGATGGACAGCGCACCGCATATGTACAAACTGCTTATAAGTCTATGCCGACTAGCAGGGCTGCGCAGGGCTGAAGCTATAAACCTTGAATGGGCTGATATTGACTTCGAGGCCGACCGCTTGTATGTAACCGCAAAAGACCGCTGGAAACCAAAGACCAGAAAATCACTGCGGACTATACCGCTATGCCCTGAACTTCAAGCTGTTCTGCTTGGGGCTCATGAAACCGCCCAAGAAGGCCAGAAGCGGATAGTTGTCGGTGATACCAATAACATAGACAGAGATATGAAAATAATCCGCAAAAAGGCCAGAGTTGAAATATATAGCAAACCCTTGCACACCTTGCGAAAAAGCTGTATAACTGATTGGGCTAAAAAGTTCCCCATGCATGTGGCTCAGGCGTGGGCAGGGCATACGAGCATAACCACGACCGCAAAGTATTATTCGCAGGTTAGGGACGACGACTTTAAGATGGCCGCTGAAATGCAGCATTTTGAACAAGTTTATACACAAAATGATACACAATCAAGGAATACCAGAACTGATGAGGCCGGGAATAAAAACGCTAAACCCTTTGAAAACAATGCTTTACGGAAACGAGCCATGTAAGAAAGCGGCTAATGACTTGTTTCCATTATCGCAATAGTTCTGTATAATAATGTTTCAAACTAAACTTAAGCTTTCTGTAAGGAGACAAAAGCTATGAAGAGTTGGATTCTTGGTTACCCGTTGTTACTGGCAGGTGTTTTTTCCGCGACCTTTCTGGCAGGCTGCGGCGGCTCGGCTCCGATGGCGTTAGATCTTCAGCCGGGTGATTCGGGAAACTATCGCGTCATTTCCGAAAAACAGCGAGGCGTGGAGTTTGGCGGAGCTTTGGAAGGACAGCAGGAGCTCGAAGGAGGTATGCGCACAAGCATTACCGAAATGACATTCACCCAAGAAATAGAAAGCATTGACGAGGCTGGTAATGCCGTTGCCAGAATCACTATAAGGGATATCAGTGCTTCAACACAAATGCGAGACGAAATAGTCAGTGATTATTCCAGCGATACCGAAGGCAGTGTTTTCGCAGGGCTGGTTGGCAAGAGTTATAAGATAAAAATTGCTCCAACCGGACAAGTAACAGAGGTTCTGGATACATCACAAATCAGGGAGGCAATCAGGAATCATGGCGCCGAAGCCGGCCAGGCAAGAGGGCTTTTCAGTAATGACTCACTGAAAGACTTTCATACCGTTTCGGTCCTGCCCGGTGAAAATGTTGCTGTAGGTGATAGCTGGCACAGCGTAAAGACCTTTTCGTTCGGCATGCTTGGCACTAAAGAGCTTGAGAGAATTTATACGCTTGTTGAAGTTGTAAAGGTCAACGGACAGCGAATTGCCGTAGCTGATCTTAACGCCATACCGAGTGCCGAAGGATCACGATTGCTTCACCAGCAGGCCGAGGACACCGGCTTTGATGATATGTTTGATACAAGCCATGATTACTCCGGCACAGTAAAACTGAACCTTGATGATGGGCAGTTTGTAAGCTGTATTGAAAGACTCAACGCTGAATGGATTATTGTCGAACCAACGGATATCGATCATGATGATCTGCCTGGTATGCTGAGTATGTCCGCTAACATCCATAATCGCCTCGAGCGTATAGATTAGATTTTATAACTGTATTGTTATTGGTAAATGATTTTGCTGGAAAGGATTACGCAATGAAAATTTTAGTTTTAGTTATTACCGCTGCTGTAGCTGCAATGCTAACTGGCTGCCAGCAGGCAGATCCTACTGTCTCCGCCGATAGAACACTGCTTAGCGTTGACTTTACAGAAGGCCAGACGCTTCGGTATGAATTCGTAAGCAATAGGGACATTGAGATTAACTGGGGTGAAAGTAGGCGAGGCAGTGAGACCGTAACCGATAATATCACCCAAGAAATGACAATGGTTGTCAGCTATGAACCGGTGGAAGTGCAGCGTTACGGAGACACTACTATAAAGGCAAAGGTTGAATCTCTGGACGCTCGTTCAACAGGGGGAAGGAGCTTTCAACGAGCAGATGCTGTTGAAACCCTGCGGGGTAAAAGCTGGGCTTTTACAATCGATCCTGCAGGGCGATTGAGTGACACAGATCAATTGCTTGGAATTGCCAAAGAAGCCGCCGAAGAAGCGTTCGACAAGATGGGTTCCGGCAGAGTAAAAGACCCTGATATGACGGATGATTTTCTGGCAACACAGTGGTTTTTGTGGGAAGCAATGTCCAGTGTTCAGCAGCCTTCACGGGGCGTTGCTGTGGGCCAAAACTGGCAATCGAACCTGTTTATACCGGCTCCCTGGATAAAACGACATGCTCGCGAAGTTACTTATACGCTGGCTGAATTGGAAGAAACCGACAGAGGCGAAATCGCCGTCATAAAAGAACAATACGCCGCGGCGGAGGATTTACCCTCGGGCTGGCCTATGCAATATGAGGGAAGTTTCCAGATGCGCGGACAATTCGGGTTTTTACGAAACTACCAAATGGAAGATGTTTCCGGTCAGGGTCGGCAGATTTTCAATGTTACTGCCGGTAAATTGGAAAGCCACGAACAACAGTATCGTGCAGAACTGATTTCAGCTATGCCGATGGGCCTTGGCGTTCAACCTGAAATTACCGTGAATCAGGAAATAAAAATTCGACTGCTTGATTAAATTATTGCAAAGAGGTAAGCCGTTGTCTCAGGAAAAGCTCTGGGCACCCTGGCGAATCGGATATGTTCAAAGCTCCGACCAGAAGCCGGGCTGTTTTATTTGTGAATATATAGAAGATGCCGAAAACGACGAGCAAAATCTCGTCTTTTGGCGAACCGACAATAGTATTGTTATGCTGAATCGCTTTCCCTATAACAACGGGCATTTGCTTATTTGCCCCAGGCGCCACATAGCCGATTTTGACAATGCAAACGACGATGAACTGCTTGAATTTAATAAGCTTATTCGTGAAAGTCAGAAAGCACTTACGCTGGCGATTAAGCCACACGGCTTTAATGTCGGAATAAATGTAGGCCGATGTGCAGGAGCGGGGTTGCCGGGGCATATCCATATCCATGTAGTGCCGCGATGGAACGGTGACACCGGCTTTATGAGCGTATGCAGCGATGTCGATGTTATAAGCCAGAGCCTGTGCGAACTGCTTGAGCAACTTAAACAGGTAAGTCGTCAGCACGGGCTGCCGGAGCTATAGCAATGACAGAAAGCCTGCGCCCTTATGCAGTTGGGAAGTTAAACACCCGCGGCAGAGCCCGCAACGAAAGTAGCCACCCGTATCGAGACGATTTCGACAGAGACAGGGACAGGATAATTCATTGTCAGGCATTTCGCAGGCTCGAGGGCAAGACACAGGTTTTTACGCCGGGACTGAATGACAATTATCGCACCCGCCTTACGCATAGTCTTGAAGTCGCACAAATAGGCAGAACCATTGCCCGCGTATTGGGTTTGAATGAATCGCTTACCGAAGCAATCTGTCTGGGGCATGATCTCGGTCATTGCCCTTTCGGACACGCCGGCGAAGAAGTGTTGAATGAATTGATGGCAGAATACGGGGGTTTCGAACATAATTGTCAGACACTGAGAATTGTCGATACCATCGAGCATCCCTATGTAGAGTTTGCCGGCCTGAACCTGATGTATGAAACCCGCTTAGGCTTTAGCAAACACAGCGGCCTTTACGACCATCCGCAGGGCGTTTTTTTCCAAGAGCAAAGCTGCTCGCTTGAAGGACAAATAGCTGATCTGGCAGACAGTGTCGCCTACAACTGCCACGACCTTGAAGACGGCCTTAGGGCAAGGTTAATAGAAGAAGGGCAACTTAGCGAAATAGAATTATTTAATGAAGCCCGACAAAAAATAAACGCCTGCGAAATTAACGACAGAGTCACCCGACGAACAAGAATCGCCAAAACGATTATAGATATTCTGGTCGGTGACTGCATCGAACACAGCCAAAAAGCAATTAAACAGGCCGGTATTGATTCTCTCGAAGATGTTTACGCCGGCAAAGAGAATTTAATTTCGCTTTCGCCGCCACACCACCGCAAGCTTAAGCAGTTGCAGATTTTTCTTTATGATAACTTTTATCGCCATCATGATATTGCCCAAGCAGCGCCGCGCATTCGAAGCTGGCTGGAAAAACTTTTTGAGGCGATATGTAAGAATACGGAACTAATGCCGCGATATTATCGAGAATTTATTGCGGATGAGGGGCTTGAGCGAACCGTATGCGATTATATCGCCGGAATGACAGATAGATACTGCCTGAAAACATTGGCAAAAATACGACAGGAATTATTATGAAAAGACTTCTAACATCCTGCTTTGGTCTGGGATTTTTACCGGTCGCCCCCGGAACATGGGGTTCGCTGGGACCAGTGGTTGTTTTGGGAATATTACTGGCACTGGCTGTTCCGGCGGCTGTCAATATGGTGATACTCGCACTGCTGGCAATTGTATTCTCAGCAGTGTGCGTAAAATTCGCTCCCGATGTAATCGCCAAAACAGGTTCTACCGATCCCAGCGAAATTGTAGCTGACGAAACGGCAGGCCAGGCGGTAACTTTCCTGTTTGTAGGCTGGGCAGCGACTGAACATATCTGCGGAACAATTATCGCCGGCTTTTTGCTGTTCAGGCTTTTTGATATCGTCAAGCCCTGGCCTATACGAAAGCTCGAAAAACTCGATAAAGGATGCGGAATCCTCGCTGATGACTTGCTGGCAGGGGTTTTTGCTGGTATAGTGCTTCTTATAGCGGTTCAGAGCAGTATTTTAGCTCAAATTTGCGGATTTTTCGCAGCAACAGATGGGATAACTGCCATTGCCCCAGCGGTATTGCTCGGAATTACCAGTTAACCCAAAAAGCCTCAGCTATAAAATACAAGACACAACGGTTTTGTTGGCTAAACCTTATCTTATTTCAAATACATCCGTAACAGAGTCTGGTAAAAGGTGTTTAATTATGCTAAAGTACATAGCCAAAACCGGACAAAATGATACACGGTCAAGTGTTGGCAACTTTTTATGTCATGTAAATTAAGGAAATAAAAATGGCAATAGAAGCTCCGATTAGCAAATTCAAGAAAAATAACCTGCTTATTTTTATGGTTTTCGCGCTTGTGGTGGGCGTTTGGTGCGCTTATGACGGCTATTTCAACGAGTCGTGGATCGAGGAACACACCGACGCCGAGGGCAATCCCGAGGCTTACCTGACATTCAACCGCCAGGCGCCCTTTGTAGCAATGCCTATCGCGGCGGCTTTGGGTGTGTATTTTTTTATTATAAAAGATAAGAAAATCATCGCAGACGATGAAAAAATCGTTATCGATGATAAAAAGAATATACCATACGATTCTATTGAGAAAATAGATAAGACACACTTTCAAGATAAGGGGTACTTTGTCCTTACCTATAATGACCCTGAAAGCAGCAAACAGGTCGATCAGAAGTTCAGCGATCGCCGTTATGACAATCTCGGATTGCTGATGGACCGCATAGTAGAAAAAATAAGCTGAATTCGCCTTAAGAATAACATAATTTAATAACACCGTAACCCAACAAGACCTTAGGATATATCAGTTTTGCAATTTTTATTTGTTTGTACAGGCAATACCTGCCGAAGCCCTATGGCAGAAGGAATATTTCGACACGAATTGGCAAAAAAACTGCAAACAGATGTTGACCATTTAGAACAAATGGGTTATAAAATATTATCGGCAGGTCTAATGGAGCGCAAAGGCTTTCCGGCCGCTCCTAAAGCCATAGCCGCATGTGAAAAAAAGGGAATAGACATCAATTCGCATCGATGTCAACCGATCACCAGAAGCTTGATTGAGCAAAGCGACCTTATTTTCGTAATGACCCGAGATCATTATGATGAGGTTGTTAGTTTGGCCGCAGGCGCTGGGGAGAAATGTCAGCTTTTGGGCGGTAATCGCGATATCGCTGATCCGATCGGTCAACCCGCTGAGATTTACGAGCGTTGTGCGGATATTATTGAACAGGCCGTACGCAAAAAGATATACGAGCTAGAATTATGAAAGTAGCTATCGCCAGCGATCATCGCGGTTTCGAAGCAAAAGAACAAATTCAATCAATAGTCAAGCAGCTTGGCCATAAGGTAATAGATATTGGCACAAATGCCAACAAGCCAATGGATTACCCGGATGTTGCTTATCTGGCTGCAATGACGGTATCCAGAGGCGAGGCCGACTTCGCGATATTGGCATGCGGAACGGGTATAGGTATGTCCATTGCCGCCAACAAAATTCGCGGAATTCGTGCTGCACTTTGCCATGACGAACTCAGCGCACAGGTATCACGGCATCACAATGACGCTAATGTGTTATGTGTTTCCGGCGACCTTATTGGCGATATACTGCTTCGAAAGATAGTTGAGGTCTGGCTTACCACGGGATTTAGCGGCGGTAGGCATGCACGAAGAGTCCAGAAAATAGAAGCTATCGAGTCCGGCCTGGATCCAAGAGAGGTTACCACAGGCGAAGCCACCAACAGCGATGAAACGGTTTTCGGGATGTAGCGCTTCCAGGATGGTCTTTACTTTTTTCTGGTAATCAACTTCCTTAAATCTCCTATCTTGCGCGTGTTCACTACATCGACAGCTTCGAGCCAGCCGCGGCGAGCCTGATAAAGGCCAAAACGCATATAATCAAGGTCATCCAACTGATGAGCGTCGGTGTTGATTATAACCTTAACTCCCAGTTCTTTGGCCATTCTGCAGTGAATGTCATTCAAATCGAGTCTGTCGGGGTTAGCGTTTAATTCGAGAATAATCCCACGCTGTTTTGCCGCCTTCATAACTCGCTCCATATCAAGGGCATAAGGCTCACGCTGACCTAAGCGCCGTCCTGTCGGGTGAGCAAATATATTGAAATATCTGTTGTCCATCGCACGAATGATACGCTGGGTCTGCTCATTTTGAGACAGGCCGAACTGTGAATGAATAGAACAAACAGTAAAATCAAGTCTGGCCAGAACCTCGTCGGGTAAATCAAGCCGACCATCGCCGAGGATATCGACCTCACTGCCTTTTAGAATGGTTATGCCCTTAACCTTCTTTCTTATCCGGCCAATTTCATCGAGCTGCTCAAGCAATCTTTCAGGCTTCAATCCCCCTGCCACCGCCACCGCCTGCGTATGATCGGCAATGCCGATATAATCGTATCCTATTTGCTTTGCCCGCTCGGCCATCTGTTCGATAGAATAGCGACCGTCCGACCATTTAGTGTGGATATGCAAATCACCTCGAATATCATCCATGCTCACCAGCTTTGGCAACCTGCCGGTCAGCCCTGCCTCAATCTCACCGCGGTTTTCCCGTAGCTCAGGTTCGATATAGGGCAAATCAATTTTCCTGTAAACATCCTTCTCCGTCCGCCCCGCTATTGACCGCTTGCCCCGAAAAATGCCGTACTCGTTAATCTTTAAACCTTTCTCCACGGCTATTTTACGAATCGCTACATTATGCTCTTTCGAGCCGGTAAAATAGATAAGCGCCGCCCCATAGCTTTCCTGGGGAACAACACGCAGATCCACCTGCAACCCGCCACGCAGCACCGCCGAGGACTTTGTATGGCCTTTGGCAATAACATCTACCACATCCTCATAGCCTACAAATCTGTCCATCACATCAGCCCCATCGCGGCAGGTTACCAGTATGTCAGCATCCCCGACGGTCTCCATACGTCTGCGATAGCTGCCGGCTTGGACAACTTCAAAAACACCCTGACCAGCAGCAAGATACTCGCAAAGCGGCTCAATAATCCGCTCTGCAAAAGCAAGAGCGATGCGCCCTTGCCCAGCACTGGTTTCTATCTGGGCAATTCCTTCGAGAATATTTTTCTCAATCTTGTTCCCAAAGCCCGGCAGCTTACTTATACGATGCTCCTGAGCCGCCTTTTTCAAGTCCTCAGGATTATTAATATCCAACTCATTATAAATAGTCTTAACCCGTTTAGGCCCAAGCCCCGGTATATCCATTATAGCAAGCAATTCATCCGGCATTTCCTGCTTTAATTGTTCAAGTAAATCGAGCCTACCCGTTTGGCATATCTGTCTTATCTTACCGGCCAAATCCTTGCCTATGCCGGGCAGCTTTGTCAGATCCTGCTGTTCTTTGACCATATCGACGACATTGCGGGAAAGACTGCCGACAGTCCGGGCCGCATTGCGATAACTGCGTATGCGAAACTGGTTTTCGCCTTTGATATCCAGCATATCAGCCACTTCACTAAATATCCGCTCTATATCATCGTTACGAATCGCCATATCTAACCCTTTCTAACTATTTCCAAAAGCCTGCTGGCATTCTTTACCGCATAGCCGGCCTGGTCGTTATCAAAATAACAGTAAACATCTCTGCCCTGTCCGGCCCAGCTCTGAATATAATCAGCCCACCGGCCAAGCACCTTATCGTTGTATGAACCTTCATAGGCCCCGGCGGGTCCGTGCAGCCTGATATACACAAAATCAGCGGTTACCTCTTTAGGCGATATCACTCCTGCCAACTCGTAAATACACCAAGCCACATTTTGTTGGGCAAGAATATCAGAAATTCGCTTATCAAACCAACTTTCGTGACGAAACTCCATTGCGAATCTGTGTTTTTCGGGCAAGATTGCTACAAAAGATGCCAGTCTGTCGGGGTTTACCTTCCATTTAGGCGGACACTGAAAAAGAACAGGACCGAGCTTGCCGCCCAGTAATCCAGCGGCTTTAAGAAAATTGCTCAAAGGCTCATCAGGGTCTTTGAGCTTCTTCATATGCGTTATATATCTGCTGGCCTTGACGGAAAAAATAAATTCTTTCGATACAATATCCCGCCACTGCCGGAAAGTTTCCACTGAAGGCAGACGATAAAAAGAGTTATTAATTTCCGCTGTATCAAAATAGCGGGCATAGTAACTTAAATAGTCGGTCTGCCTGATATCATCAGGGTAGAAAGCTCCCCGCCAGTGCTTATAATGCCAGCCTGATGTTCCTATAAGGATTTTTCCTTGCCTGCATCCCATAAAACAGCTCCCTATAGTTAAAACAATACCGTAAAAAAACCGTACAAACTCGCGTAAACGCTTTTGGTCTTGAAAAAACACCTGAATTCACATAAAATCCATTGTCTCAAAAATACGCCAAATAGCAATGCCGCAAAATTTAAGGATAAGAATAAGCCGTGTTTGATACACTGACACAAAAATTTAACTCTGTTTTCAAAGGCCTGCGGGGACGGGGAAGAATCACAGAAGCCAACATCTCCGACGCTATGCGAGAGGTGCGAAACGCCCTGCTTGAAGCGGATGTCAGCTATAATGTCGCCAAAAAGTTCTGCAAAGATGTTCGCGAAGCGGCACTGGGTGCTGAAGTCATAAAATCTCTTAAGCCCGATCAGGTATTGATAAAGATCGTCAACGACGAGCTTACAAAACTAATGGGCCCAACGGATCCGAGCATATATTATGTCTCGCCCGGGCCTACCATAATTATGCTGGCAGGGCTTCAGGGCGGCGGAAAAACAACCACTGCCGCAAAACTGGGAAACCTCATAAAAAAACAGAACAAAAACCCCCTGCTCGTGGCCGATGACCTCCGCAGACCAGCGGCCATAGAACAGCTTACTCAATTGGGCGAGCAGACCGGCATAGATGTGTACCGCGAAGATACTCGTGACGCAGTGCGTGTTGCAGAAAATGCTATTAAGCATGCGCGAAAGAACAACAACGATGTCGTCATCCTCGACACAGCAGGCCGACTCCACATCGACGAAGAAATGATGACCGAAATTTCCGATGTCGCAAAAGCAATCACCCCACACCAGATTTATTTGGTCTGCGACGCGATGACAGGCCAGGACGCCGTGAATTCCGCAAAACAGTTTAATGAGCGGCTGGAGCTTGACGGCGTGATACTGACCAAGCTTGACGGTGACGCCCGCGGCGGAGCCGCCCTTTCCGTAAAAGCCGTTACCGGAAAACCTATTAAGTTCGTCGGCGTCGGTGAAAAACTCGATAAACTCGAACCGTTCCATCCCGACAGAATGGCAAGCAGAATACTTGGGATGGGCGATGTAGTCAGCCTGGTCGAAAAAGCTCAGGAACATTACGAAACCGAAGAAGCCGAAAAAATGCAGAAAAAAATGGAGAAGGGAACATTCGGCTTCGACGACTTCCTCAAGCAAATGAAGACCATCAAGAAAATGGGCGGGATGAAAGATATGCTCAAAATGCTGCCCGGCATGGGCGGCAAGCTGGACGCTATCGACTTCGACGACGGCCAGATCGGTCAGATGGAAGCAATCATCCACTCGATGACCAAAAAAGAAAGAAAAACCCCTGAAATAATAGACTCCTCAAGACGAAAGCGAATCGCTCGAGGCAGCGGCAAACAAACGCAGGATGTCTCATCACTTGTTAAGACTTTTACCAGAAGCAGGGATATGATGAAAGCGGTGTCCGGCGGAAGATTCGGCGGCATAAAAAGTCTCTTTTCCGGCGGACTCGATATGAACGCACTGGCGGCCAAGATGCAGGGTGGGAAAAAGATAAAACAACGCTCGAAGAGAAAAAAAGTGCTGTCACGCAAGAGGGGCAAAAAAAGACGGTGAAAAATCCAATTTCGCTCGAACAATATCTCGAACTGATTTCCACAAATGCCGGTGACCAATACGGGCAGAAAATTCGCGGATGTTTTACCGATAATAATGGCCAATCAGAGCTGGCAATGCTCGAGTCACCCACAAATGCAGAACTGCGTCAATTGCGGACAGCGGTAGCCATAATGACACCCAAAGAAAAACAAAACGCTGCACAGCTTACCGATGAACAAATAGAAAGAATAGCTAAAGACGCTCAAATAGACCCCGCCAACTTCGCGATATTCATAAACGGCTACACACTGCTTAACCGAAAACATTGATTTCCCTAACCCCGCTTGATGCAATATCTGATAAATCCTCTGCGTCTGAAACATATCCAAATAGATCAATTCGGCGATGATGTTCGAATAAGCGGGCTGGTTCGCGAAATAGTCTGATATTATCGGTACTGAAAAAAATTGGCAAAAATGATTTTTGTTCGGTTTTTGTCTGGTGTAATTGGTTTACATTTGCCGATAATACACGAGCGTTCAGTTATTACAAGAACACAGAGGTTGAATTATGGATTACCCACTATTTGAACAAGACGCTCCGTTATGTAAGTTCGGGCCGGGCGGCGATTATTCGACTACGCTGTCGGCTGAACAGGTTACTTCGGTAGCCGGGCCGGTGGATAAGCTTAAAAAGCTTTTGAGTTTTTTAGCTGAAATTGCAGGTTCGGTTTCTGAGGCTGCTTTTAATAACCCGGGAAAGGAATTTGTCATCAATGCCAACAGAAAAACCACTTCTGAGCCCTCGCCAGTTGGAAATATTGAAAATTATCGCAGATTTTCAGACCAAAAACTGCTATTTGCCGACGCTTTCCGAAATGGCCGATCGGCTGGGTCTAAGCCGAAGCACAGTTTACGAACATCTGTCGGCACTGCGTCAAAAAAAGCTTCTAACCGCTTTGCCGGGCAAGGCTCGCTCTTTGAAGCTGACTGCCCGGTCGCGAAAACTGCTTAAACAATTAGATAGCGAAAAACTTGCGCATAAAGAGAAAAATCGCCGGTCAGACAGTGTTGAAATTCCATTACTGGGCAGGGTTGCGGCTGGGGCAGCGATTGAAGCGATTGAGGATGAACGGGGATTGTCTATTTGCGCGGGCTTTGAAGGGCCAAATATTTTCGCATTGGAGGTTATAGGCGACAGTATGATAGAAGAGGGGATATTCGACGGCGATTATGTCATCTGCCGAAACGCCAGGACTGCTGAGAACGGCAGTTTGGTGGTGGCAGTGCTTGCGGATAATGAGGTAACTCTAAAGCATCTTTATAAAGAGAAAAATCATATCAGGCTTCAACCAGCCAATTCAAACTATCAGCCCATTATCACCGGCAACTGCACCATAAACGCAGTGGCGGTGGGTTTGGTTAGGAAATTTTAGACTGTTTTTTGGCAGACTTTCAACATAACCAAATCGATTTTGCGTGTTTTAGTTTGCCGGTTAGCTTTTAACAAGCTACAATCGGCGGCTATGATACAAAGACGCCAGACAAAAACAGTAAAAGCAGGGTCGGTGATGATAGGCTCATCGTCTCCGGTAGTGTTGCAGTCTATGACGAAGGTTTACACTACCGATATTGACAAATGTGTGGAGCAGGTAAACCAACTTGCCAATTCTGGCTGCGAATTAGTCCGCGTGGCCGTGCCTACTAAGGCAGATACTGCCGCCTTTGCGCAAATAGTACCCAAAGTTAAAGTTCCGCTGATCGCTGATATTCACTTCAGCCCGAAACGGGCCTTAGAAGCAATTGAAGCCGGAGCCGCAAAGATACGCCTTAATCCGGGTAATATCAAAACCCGAGCCGACATCGAACGAATAATAGATGCGGCCAAAGCAAACGGTGTTGCGATACGAATCGGTGTAAACGAGGCAAGTATCCGCGATCTTAAGCTTGGTGATGTGCCGCCGGAGAAAAGGACAAAGCTTATGGTCAAGAAAATGGCTGATTATATACAAATTTTTGAAAACTGCGGCTTTGACCAGCTTGTTTTAAGCGCCAAAAGTGTCGATGTACGGAGAACTATCGAGGTTAACCGTGCTTTGGCGGAAAAGTTCGATTATCCACTGCACCTTGGCCTGACACATGCTGGGTTGCCGGAAGATGCGACAGTACCTTCAGCGGTGGCGCTGGGAGTGCTACTGGCAGAAGGAATCGGAGATACGATAAGGGTAAGCGCCGCAGGCGATCCGACAACAGAAACAATCATCGCAAAAGAAATCCTTTTATCGCTCGGATTGCAAGCCAGGAGAAAACCCGAACTGATAGTTTGCCCGACATGCGGCAGAGTCCAGATGGATGTTGTAGAACTGGCGAAAGAAGTAAAGGGATACCTGGTCGATGTTGAAAAACCGTTGAGAGTTGCCGTAATGGGCTGTATTGTTAATGGGCCAGGAGAGGCTGCCGATGCGGACCTGGCGATATGCGCCGGAAAAAATAAGGCGATGTTTTTTGTTGGAGGCAAAAAAACCGCAACCGTTTCTCGCGGAAAAGTTATCAGCGCAATGCTCGAGCAAATCGAGAAGTTGAGCTACTGACTTGCTTTCGACACCGAGAGCGGCTTTCTGGCGCTGTTATTGTTGCGTGAGTTGTTTCCGACCGGCCCTTCATACTTTCCGAATATCATTTTTCCCGCAGAGGTCTGGAGCGAGCTTGTTATGCTAATCATTATATCACGACCTATCTTATCGCGAGCTCCTTCGACTACTATCATCGTGCCGTCATCGAGATATCCGACACCCTGATCCTGCTCTTCACCCGGTTTTATAATTCTGACTTTCATACCCTCGCCGGGCAGTGCCACTGTTTTTAGCATATTGGCCAAGTCGTTGACATTTACAACATCCACGCCGCGAACCTGTGCAACTTTACTAAGGTTGTAATCAGTGGTGCAAAGCCTTCCGTTGCAAATCTTGGCAAATGCCACAAGCTTCTGATCTACGCCTTTTAGTTCTTCAACCTCCGAATCGACAATATCTTCTATCTCTACATCGATAGCCGGGTCAGTCTGCATTTTATTTAGAATATCAAGACCTCTGCGGCCTCGGGTACGCTTTAGCTTATCCGAAGAATCCGCAATTAACTGAAGCTCATTAAGCACAAATCTCGGGATGACCAATGGAGCGTCAAGCAGCTTGCTCTGGCAAAGATCGGCAATTCTACCGTCAATAATGGCGGATGTGTCTACTACTACGGGCCTCGCGCCTTTAGTCTGTTTGGCAAACTCAACATATGGAATGACAAAACGAACATCATCTTTTGTTCGCATGACCACCGTAATTACCAGGTATGTTATACAAATTCCCATTATCCACTTTATAGCCTGGAGAGCGGTATCGGTAAGGCCGACATAATAAATTTCATTGACCATCTCCACCACATGAGATAGTCCCCAGCTTAATACAAGACCAACAAGTAGTGCGAAAAAGACACCCGCAAGCCCCGCCAGAGATTTTTTGGGCGTAAGAATATCAATAAAAAATGCGCCCAGCGACATAAATATCCCGGCAAATAAGATTGTGTAGAAATTGGTACCGGCTCGCTCACCTGCAATTTCCTCGGTTCCCAGATTTACTATTAGAACAGCTATTATGATGACAAAAAATACCGCGCGAAAAACATTTATCAGCAATTGAGCACCTCCAACTATGAAATAAGAATTTATTCAGTACTGTCCCATTAACTTGAGACTGTTTTAGCATAACCATATTACCTGTATGATGTTACAACAAAAAACAACTGTTATCGATTTGAACTGGCTGTTATCCTGCGGCGATGTTTTACTG
>PWDX01000198.1 GCA_003553245.1 Phycisphaerae bacterium | reverse complement strand
CTGTTCTGCATCTTTCTGTCCTTTCTTTGAATTTATGGTCTATTCGTTTCATCTGCCATCGACCAAAGAAAGGACTCTTTTTATTCCAATTTCAAATGTGCGAAAAATATTGTACGTTCTCCTCGATATCGCTGGAGTACTTGGTGTTTGTCTGTTGAGAAGTAGGAAAACTTGCAATTAATTTCCTTGCAATGCAGGCCGGCTGGGTGTAAAGTTAGAGGGATTCGTCGGATCAAGGAATTCGGATTTTAACAGACTTCTTTGGTATAATTCATGGAAGAATAAGAATAATAGTTTGAATTCGTGATAATTTTGGGAGTGTAGCTCAGTCGGTAGAGCAACGGCCTTTTAAGCCGTAGGTCTTGGGTTCAAGTCCCAACACTCTCATTGCTTCCTAGGGGGCGTTAGAATGCGAAAGTTTCACTTCTAAGCCCTGTTTCGTCGCGTTTTGCGATTCGCCATTTTTCCAGTTTTGCGTTCCGTTTAGTTCTGTTGAATTCGACTTAAAATAGGGGGGTATTGTGGCGCAGTAAATTGCAACAGAATTATCAGGGACTTTTCAGTCTGTTACGGTTGCTTTTTCTGTTCGGAATCTTTTTGCTTGGCAGTGGCAAATCCGCAAACTGTCAACAGCCTTTTCGGATGCGCCAGATAACTGGCAAGAAGTAGCGAATGCAAGAGTCGTAAAATGAAAGTTTAGCCATTCACAGTGTCCCGAGTCATGTGGGTATGTTGGTAACGATATATCTGAAGCGTTGACAGGGGTATATACGGCTGGGTTTCAGCAAAAATCTGACGCTGAACGGTTCAGGATGGAACTTGAACAACGGTTTCAAGAGTTCAATCTGAAACTAAATGCCGAGAAAACACGGTTGCTTTAATCTGCTTATACTTCGACGACCGATGAAAAAGCGTATTCGGGCAAAGCTCAAACAAAAAAGGCCCGCTTGTTGAAGCGGGCCTTGGCTTATTCAGGGAGTGCGCGCAGACAGAATTTCTGCCGTTGCGGTTGTCATATCTGTTTCTTAACAGGCGGCAACGGGTTGTTTTTTCTGCAACATTTCCAGTGCCTCTTCCACCGTCGCGTTTTCGTGGACGATTGTTCCGATAGCTTTGACGACGGTTGAGGGTTTTTCATGCTGGAATGCGTTTCTCCCGATTGAGACGCCTGCGGCTCCTGCGGAAATGGCGTCACTGACCATTTCCAGCACGTCCCTGTCGGTATTTATCTTCGGACCGCCCGCTATTACAACTGGTATAGGGCATCCCTGGACAACCTCAGCAAAGCTTTCCATTGAACCGGTATAAGGCACTTTGACAATATCAGCCCCAAGTTCCGCTGCCACTCTTGCCGAATGCTTGACATAATTAACATCGCAGCTGTTTTTGATATTTCTGCCGCGGGTGTATATCATTACCAGCAGCGGCATCTGCCAATGGTCACACTTGCTCGATATCATTCCAAGTTGACGCAGCATTACGCTTTCGGTATCGGCTCCGAGATTAACATGTATTGAAACAGCGTCTGCGCCGATGCGAATAGCCTCCTCAACTGTGCAGACCAGTTCTTTAGCGTTGGGATCCGGACTCAGGCTCGTTCCTCCCGAAAGGTGTATCACCAGCCCCACATCTCTGCCGTAGCCGCGGTGAGAGCTGCGCGGCATACCTTTGTGCATCACTACCGCATTGGCTCCGCCACGCGCCATCTTACTTACGCTAAGCCTCATGTCCGTCAGCCCCTCAACGGGGCCGATAGTTACACCGTGATCCATTGGGACAATCACGGTCCTGCCCGAATTGCGATCCATTATCCGCTCCATTCTAATTGCTTTTCCAGTCATTTTTTACTCCCGTAAAATAAGCCTTAAAAAGATGGTAAAAAAAAGCCTTTCAGGATTTTCACCCTGAAAGGCTTTATACGCTCGATATATGCTATAGGCCCTTAGGGTGCACTCCTTCCGCTAAAGTAAAACCAGAAATAAAACAGACCAACACCAGCCACCCTAACTGCCGGGCATGCTAAAACCATCTGCGAGATACTGTCGCTTACCGGTTTATGATTGTTGATCTTTGTCATAGTTTTCTGCCTATATAAAAATCACATTACATCCAAATATAAAGTATACAAATTCATCTCGGGCATTGCAAGATATAAATCCGCAAAATCACAAAATTAATCCAAAAAATCTTGGCCCGATAAGATACTCAACCGGATATATCTGCCAAAGATATTGCCCCTGCTGAGTTTGCCAGCTACTTCAGAAAAAATTGACATTTTGCGCCGAAAAGCGTATGATTGCCGAGAATCCGTAAAAACAGAGTAAATTTCGAATGGAGCAGGCATGATCGCCACATCAAGAAAATTAGTTTTGATACTTTTTTTAATTATTTCAGTAGCTGGATGTCGTACGCGAATAGATGCTCCGCAGGGGCACAAGCCCCCGGTTTATGGTATGGGTGAATTGCGCGCCGAACTGCCTTATGATATGGCTAAAGTATTTCCTGCAGCTGAAAGGGCCGTAGATGAACTTGGGCTCCAGGTAATTGAAGAGTCAGCCGATGCTTTAGCTGGCCAGTTAGTTGTTCGGGATTCACAGGGCCGCAAAATAATCATCAAAATGGACACTACTGCTGAGCAAACAGTCAAAACCTCCATCCGTGTAGGGATGTTTGGCGATCGTACCAAGTCCGTGCTGATCTATAACCAGATTATTGGCCTTCTCAAATAGGTGGCTTTAGCTTTGCTCAAATATGGGGGGCAGAGCTAATTTACAAAGATTATATTGAAAAACCCTGATTCCCGCTAATCAGGCCGCCGGAAACGGTCGATAAAGGTCAAAAGTCTTATTGCTCTCCGGGCGGTCATTTTATATAATTAATGCTCGGCCAGACATTTATAAATAAATTCCAGTACTGTCCCATTATAAGTCGAATAATGACAATTGGTTACAGTTATGTTGCTCTTTAAAATCATAATGATTTGTCGTAAGTGCTTGTTTTAGCGTGGTTTTCTCGAAAAGTAGCACGCTTATAATTTGGAGTATTTCGTGTAGAGAACGCTCCAGTTTCAGCTCTTTTTTGATTATCGCTACAAGCACATAAACACTGATCGCAATCCAGATCTGTGTTTTGACAGCATTGATCGAAGTGCCGTAGAACGACTTTATTCGTAAATGCTGTTTGATCCATTTGAAGAACAGTTCTATCTGCCAGCGAAGTTTGTAAAGCTGGCAAATTGTCAAGGCATCCAGTTGAAAGTTGTTGGTCAGGAATACAAAAGTTCTTCCCTGTTCTTCGTCGCGAAAACTGATTCGCCGCAGTGGTATCGGATAAAGTTTTGAAGTTTTCGGACCGGTCAGTTTGATTGTCTGATCGCTTCTCAATCCAGTGCTTTTGTCTATCGGATGAGAACGCTTTCGATAATAAACTGCATTCTTTTTTTCTCTGATAACAAAGAAGCAGTTGCTCTTTGAAAAACTGTATAATGTTGCAAAATCTG
>PWDX01000193.1 GCA_003553245.1 Phycisphaerae bacterium | reverse complement strand
ATGTCAGTTCCTGGCCGGCCTGTTCGAGTATCTCGCCTGTAAAAAGTTGAGTTATAGATACTATCTCCGCATCAAAATCCGAATGGCAAAGATCGGTAAATTTACGACTTATCTCAACGGCGAGTCGATTATTAAAGTCCTCCAGCTTGCTAAGCTGTTCTTCGGTGAAGTAATGCGGCTGGCGCCAGTCATACTCCGTACATTCTGGTAAAGGACTGTCGTCGGGCTTGACTGTCCCAACCGCCGCAAGTATCTGCTGTATTCTGGTTCTGTTTAATTCAGGCTGCTCTGTCATTGTATCGCGAATTCCTTGAACAATACTCTCTCGATTTTAGGCTGACCGTCACCGAACAGCTCCTGATTAAAAGCGTCTCGAATCTGAGATTGTATTACCCTCTGATTCCTGTCACCCTGGACATCTGTAACCGAAAGGCTCGCAAGATAAATACTAAGCCAGTCATTTAGAACAGGCTTATTTTTCTCAATCAGGTTTTGGCCTTCTTCTTTATTCAGTTCCGTGGAAATACCGAGTGTCAAAGTGGCACGAATATATCGCATCGCTCCCGGCTCATCCAGATTCGCTACTATCGGTTCCAGATCGTGATACCATATCTGTCTTTCATCCGTCCCGGAACGGTCTGATGATCCGCTATCTGCCTGCGAACCTGAATCAATGCCGCTTCTGTCTGCGAATATCCTGCCCACACCTAAACCGGCAACAGACGAGACGCCTGTAACCAGAATCAATATAATAATTGGCAGCAATCTGTTTAATTTCGACTGTGGCGGATTTTCCCGCTGTTGTTTTTTATCCTGCTTTTCTTTTTCCGGCATTTTACCCTCATTTAACTTACAAACTTATGTCAGTTGTAGATTTTCCTCTCGGCGGTATTTTTTTATCTTATCCCGAAGCGTTCTGTCGGTTATCCCGAGTATATCAGCAGCTTTGGTGCGATTACCGTCTGTCTTCCGCAGCGTCTCGAGTATCGCCTGTTTTTCAAGCTCATCAAGCCGCACACCGCCAATATCCGGGCTGGTTTGCGGTTCATTATCATCAGCCTTTATAATCTCGTCGGCAAAACCGTTGCCAACCTGTAGTCGTTCGGGATTTTTTTGTTCTTCGCCGGCGTGCGTATCCTCGAATAACCACCCGACATCCGCCAGAGAAAGCAAGCTGCCGCTGCCAAGAATCAAACATGTCAGAACAACATTGCGAAGCTGACGGATATTGCCGGGCCAGGAATACTTTTCAAAAACCGTCATCATTCGCGGGTCAAGCTCCGTTATTCGCCGTTGTGCCTGTGGTGCATAGATATTGACAAAATGCCATACCAAATCATTCAGATCTTCTTTTCGGGTACGAAGCGGCGGAGCCTCAACCCGCACGGCGCTTAAACGATAGTAAAGATCCGAGCGGAACCTGCCTTGGCGAATCTGTTCGGGCAGATTTTTATTTGTCGTGCTTATGACCCTAACATTTACCGATACCAGTTCATTTCCGCCCACTCGCTCAAAGTCCTGCTGTTCCAGCACGCGAAGAAGCTTGGCCTGAAATCGAAGCGGCGTTTCGGTTATCTCGTCCAGCATAAGAGTCCCACCATGGGCCATCTCGAACCGACCTTTTCGCCTATTATCGGCGCCGGTGAACGCTCCTTTTTCATGACCGAAAAGTTCACTCTCAAGCAGTGATTCACTAAGAGCTGCGCAATTGAGCCTCACAAAAGGACCGTTAGCCCTTTTGCTGGCCTGATGTATCAACTGACAGATAAGCTCTTTTCCTGTTCCGCTTTCGCCGCTGACCAGCACAGGCGCGGCCGTTGGAGCCACCTTTCTGGCCACATTTATACAATGAGTCAGTTTAGGACTTGAGCCTACAATTTTGCATGAATTTACCGGCCCTGCCGCCTTGGTGGTTCGGGCTTTTCTCACTGGCACAAAAGTTTCAATCAACTCCTCAATACTCTGACTTTGCGCCGAAGGAAGGAAATCATAACACCCCATCCTTACGGCCTGACTTGCCAAAGTTATCATCCTTCCGTAGTTACGATCCTCCGGCTCGTCTGTTGCGAACATTACAACAGGCATCTCCGGGTTCTGCTTTTTGATGATTTTCAGCAACTTCAACGCCTGCTCACGATTTTGAGCCGTTGCATCACATCCTATGAACACCATATTACAATAATCTTTTTCAAGCGATTCGGAGGCTATTTTAACGCTGCGCGCCAAGATCGCTCGAATACCTTTGCCCGCCAGCAACTTCAGTATGCACTGGGCGCTTGGTGAATGGTCGGTAACGACCAGCACATTCGATACTGTCTGTGCCGCGGCGCTGTCTTTGATAGCGTTAGATGTTATCGTCACTTTGTGCTCCGTAAGTCTTTATTGCTCGTGTCTTGCCATCCATTCTTCGCCTTGTTCTTGCTTATAAAATTCCACCATTTCAATTCGAGCACGGCCTGCCGCTGTCCAAGTACTTTGGGGGTAGTCCGAGACTAACTTTCGATAGGCTTCTAAAGCCTCTTCAGGTTTGTCCTGTCTCAGGCAGTTGCCTATCTGAAACAGTATCCATGCCCGGTCATCTTTGTTATCTTGAGGTGTTTTTTCAAGGGCGCTTCGGTAAAATGCCACAGCCTCTTCCAGATGCCGGCCATTATACAGAAGCTCTGCTATTTTCAGCGGCTGGTCAACTTCCTCTGGCCTCTCGGCAAGGTTTCGCAACATTTCAAGTGTCCGTTCGGAGAGCTTTCGGCTGTCTGTTTCGAATGGTTTTTCCGACTCGGTTTTGGTATCTTCCGGTTCATCTTCGGTAATTTCGGCCGTTTTTTCATCAGGCTCTATCGATGGTTCTGGCTCAGTGCGAGGCTTTAGACGAACTGAGCGTATCCTGTTTATAGCCTCGCGAAGCTCAATCTGCGCAGGGCTTTTTTCCTCGCGATATTCCAGTGATATAGTTTCTTTCCAAAGTTCTCTCCGCTGCGGGTTGGACGGCTCAGCAGGCCAGGCACCCATTTGCGGACTAATTGTTTCGGAAACAACCGGAGCTTCATTTGGTTCAATTGCCTCGGTAGGTGCTGGGATTTCTTCAGTTAAGTCAATTTCAACATCCGATAACCCGGTTTGCGGCATGAAAGTTTCTCGTATATTAATATCTCCTCTATCAGGCTGACTCTTGAAAACATTATTCGGTTGCTGTTTTGGCGTTTCGATCACCACATCATCCAGCATATCAAGCGGATCAAAACCAATCCCTGCTATGCCATCCGAGAAACCCGCAAAGCAGATAAACAATAATACCAAAGTTAAATATTTCCATTCAATTTTCATTGCTTATGTTCCCGGGTCATCATTGTAGAGGCTGTTTATCAAAGTAAGTGCTGCCTGGTCATAGTCTTGCAGGTTTTGCTGGGCCTGGGCCTTGATATCAACCAGTTTGACTCGCAGCTGAGCAGGCAGGTCTTGTTTTTCCAAAATTCCAGCAGAAAGCGAAATTGCCTGCTCATACTTTCCCATTCT
>PWDX01000145.1 GCA_003553245.1 Phycisphaerae bacterium | reverse complement strand
TTGACAACTGAAACATAGCCAAATCATTTTTCGGGGAACTAATACGGAGCTGCATTGTCAAAGTTAAAGGACAACAACAGATTGGGACCTGAAACCGCAAACATAAGTATTGACGACAGTGTTCTTGTCCGTCGCTGCCGCAGCGGTGATAACGCCGCAATGGAACGGCTTATACTGAAATACCAGAACCGGATTTATAACACAATAATGAAAATATGTGCCAATTCGCACGATGCGGCGGAACTTACACAGGAGACCTTTGTCAAAGTAATTGACAACCTGTCGGGTTTTAAGGGCAAAAGCAGCTTTTATACCTGGCTTTTCAGAATAGCCGTTAATCTGACCCTGAATCATTGCAGGCGAAACGGCAAATTAGGGTTCAGGTCGCTTGATGCAGAAAATGGCAGCGATGACGGTAGGACCCGGCAAAGCTTGGGTGACTTTCTGCGTGACAGCACCGAACCGAATCCGGCGGATCTGGCGCAGAGTAGAGAAATGTATAAATTGATAATGAAAGCTCTTATGAAGCTTGATGATGACCAAAGAGCGGTCGTTGTTTTGCGGGATATCGAGGATATGGACTACGCATCAATCGCCAATGTGCTTGATGTTGAGCTTGGAACAGTAAAGAGCCGACTTTCTCGTGCCCGCGCAAATTTAAGAGACATATTGGAGGCTTTCCTCTAATGATCAATGAGCAGAACATTAACGAAATACTCAACGCTTACCTTGACGAGGAGTTAACACCTCGTCAGCACAACGAGGTAAAGCGAATGCTCGATAATGACGAGCAACTGGCTTTGCGTCTGAAGCGGTTGCGTAAAACAAAAATGCTTATACAGTCTATGCCTGCCGCCGAGGCTCCGCCAGAATTGCTCGGTGAGGTTAAAAACGCCCTCGAAAGGCAGACTCTGTTTGAGGAAAAATCTTTTGAAACTACCGTAGAACCGGGCAAAACTTCGCTTATGGTGCGGAAAATAATATCAGCCGCGGCTATGTTTGCGCTTGTAGCTGCTCTGCTTGGGGTAATTTATACCATTATGGTGCCGGAAAGAGGCTCGACCGTATTTTTAACGGAAACCTGGCAGGAATCTCAGGAGCCGGCACAGCAACCAGTTGCCGCATTGTCGGAAGATAAAGGCGATATATTCAAAGGCAGACTCGAACTTGTTGCCGTGGATTCTTTCCAGATTGACGCAGCTTTTAATCGGGCGGCGGCAAAACACGAACTGCTTGAGAGGCTCGCTTCTGACCACCAGGCCGACCAGAAGAAATACACACTTACATGCTCACCGCGAAGTATGACAGCCCTGCTGGTCGATATGCAGAATGTCTGGGGGGAATTGACCTCGGCTGTTTTTCATCTTGACACTCCTGGTGCTGATTCTGACCAGACTGTCAGGAACATCCTGCCTGACCAATTGGCAGGAATAATTGCCCAGGAAGATATTGAAAGTATGTCCGAAACAGCCAGCTACTACGCCGCACATAACGACGATTCCGGCCTGAAACCTGCCGATGTAAGTCCTGATATGCTTACTGCACCGAAACCGGTACTAACCGGAAGAGAAGATGATCATCACGAGCAACCGATGGCAACACTTACAATCGTTATCAGCCCGACACACTAACCTCAATTTGTTTTTTTATTGCCGGCGCACCATCGCCAGGATAATTCAAATCGCTAAGACATATTTCTATGCCGATTTTTTGTCTGTTTTTGCCGCGGTCTTTTTATCAGCGGTTGAGTCTTCCGATTTTGACGAGCTTGTTGAACTATCCTCCGGCTTTGCGCTTTTATCTTCAGATTTTTTAGGCTGCTGTGCACCGCCGGTTTTATTTTTATAATCAGTTTCGTAGAAACCAGAACCTTTGAAAATAATACCCGAACCGGTGCCAATAAGCCGTTTAAGTGTATTTTTCCTGCAGGCAGGGCATTTTTTTTTGGGCTTGGCTGTTATGGATTCAAGCTGTTCAAAAGCATGCCCGCATTGGTCACATAGATAATCATAAGTTGGCATCGAAATTCACTCCGATATAGACCGTTACTGGTCGGTTTCATCCTGCTTTGGCTCTTGCTGCTGACATGCAGGGGCTTTGTTTACTACGACCTTGCTCGGCCGAAGAACTCTGTCGTTCATTATATATCCGCGCTGAAATTCTTCAAGAACAACATTATCCTGCTGTTCAGGCTCTTCCTTTCGCATCATCGCCTGATGCAGAGCCGGGTCAAAGGGTTTATCCTTGGCATCTATCTGCTCGACACCATGACTTTTGAGGATATCACACATCTGATCATATACTATACGAACACCCTTTATAACATCCTCTGCACCCTGGGACTGACCGGCGTTGGCAAGAACATGCTCGAAATTATCCATAGCCGGCAACAGGGACTTCATTATCTTCTCACGCTCATAAGAAACAGTATCAGCAACCTGCTTTGGAACCCGTTTTTGATAATTAGCATAATCTGCGCTTATCCTTTGAAGCCGCTCCAGCATGTCGGCGTTTTCCTCACGGAGGTTTTCAAGCTGTTGCTGAATTTCCTCACTAAGCTGCTCGTCATCCGGTTGGACGGGCTGATCCTGTTGAGGTTGTTGCTGTTTTTTTTCTTTGTTTTTATTTTTATCTTTTTTTCTCATAATTTACCGCCAAAATATTTTTTCAATCTTTTCAGAAAGCTCTTTGATTTCGGCGATGTGCCGTTTTCAGTTTTCGCAAATTCTTCGAGTAGTTCACGCTGTTTGCTGTTGAGCTTCTCCGGAGTCTCAACAGTAACTTTTACCATCTGATCGCCGGTATAGCCGCTTCGCATATCAGGAAGTCCCTGGCCTTTTATTCGAAAAGTTGCGCCGTTCTGAGTGCCGGGCGGAATTCTCAGTTTCTTAGGCCCGCTAAGAGTCGGCACTTCTATCGTCGTGCCAAGAGCCGCCTGTGTAAATGTTATAGGCACATTAGCTAAGAGATTTACGCCCTCGCGTTCCAGAAACTCATGCGGCTTAATTTTTACATAAACATACAAATCGCCGCGTGGTCCGCCGAATCGGCCCGGTTCACCTTCACGAGCGACACGAACAGCCTGTCCTTCGTGAACGCCCCGCGGAATTTTAACGGTAATAACTCGTTTTTTTGGGGTTCTTCCGGTACCGCGACATTTCGAGCATGGGTTAGTTATGACCTCTCCGGTGCCTTTACATGTCGGACAAGTGGATACCATCTGGAAAAATCCACCGCCGCGTGCAACCTGCCCGCTGCCGCCGCAGGTTTGGCATCTGCCGGGTTTGGTGCCGGGGGCGGCTCCTTTGCCCTGGCACTTGGAACATTCGTCCTGGCGCGTAAATTCGATTGTCTTTTCTGTTCCGCTGGCGATTTCATCAAGAGTAAGCTCTGCGGCGGTCTCAAGGTCATAGCCGCGCATAGCCGCCGTTCGCTGACGAGCGCCGCCGCGACCTCGCCCCCTACCGCCGAATATGCCGCCAAAAAGATCCTCAAACCCGAACATGCTGAAAAT
>PWDX01000225.1 GCA_003553245.1 Phycisphaerae bacterium | reverse complement strand
ATCAGTGTCCTGTAATTCCCGACGGGACGGGTATTCTACAATTTCGCCGCTATCGAGTTTTCGGCCTTTGATCTCGCCCTCTTCGTCTTTTATCAGGTCGCTGGGTTGTTCATACAGAGGGAATTGATATTCGTCGCTGCGCTCGAGTGAACCGTCTAAAATCGGTGTATAGTAGCCGGTAAAGAGCACCGTTCCCTCATAATCGGCGCCTACCGACATATATACATCAAATTCCTCGCGTATCGCGGCGTTTAGCTCCGCGCCGCGGAGGCCTTCGTCGAGCAGTTCCCTGAACCGTTCCAGGCTGGCGACGGCGTGTTCGTGTGTGATAGGCCCGTATGGGAAATACTGTTTGCTGGAGGGTTTGCTCATGTAGTTGAGGCTGTTGCTTATGCCCTCTCGCAGGTATGCGACATCGTGTGCCGCCGAGGTGAAATCCGGTATCAGATCGGGATCGACCACACGCACCAGCGCCAGCTCGCCCGGCGGCAGCTGCCTGCTGTAATCTATTGGTTCGGGCTCGGTGCGGCAGCCTGTAAGTAACATTCCAAAACAAAAAACCGTTCCTATCGCCAGTAAACACCTGCTTTTCATCAATGTTCTCCATTAAAAATGAATGATAATAATGCTGTTATGCTGAAAATGACTATACTCAAACTTAATCGCCACACAAAGGCTGTTTTCTTTAATTTTGCATTTGGCGGGGAAAATTTTGACGAATTTTGGTTAGCTGCTCAGGCAGGGTGAGTGGGAAGTTGGATAATGAGCTAAAAACAGGGTTTTGCGTTTACGGGCAGTTAATATGGGATATTTAAACAATATAGACAAGCGAAAATGTGGTAAGTTACGGGCTGGTTTTGGTCGTTTTCGGTAGTTTTGCGCAAAAAAACACAAAATTCAGACGCGGAATTGACGCGAATTTCACATAGATTTGAGGCCGAGTTGGTCGGCAGGCGTTTATTTTTGGAAACACAGGGTTTTGGGGTAAATACGAAATTCGAATCTCGAAATTCGAAACAAATTCAAATGATCGAAATTACAATTTCTTAAACAGAAGCACTTCCTGAATCACCTAAAATCAGTAAGGTTTTATTCGACGCAGAAGATAAATTAAAAATGTTTTCAGAGAAGATTTTGACGCTGATTTCGCGGATTACGCAGATTTATTGGTAGTGGCTGAAGATGCGGAGGCAGGTTTGCCAATGGCTTTTTTAAAGCATTCAAAGTGAAAAAGGCGATAAACATAGTAAAGTCAGTTTATAGGACAGTTTTTATGAATGCGGAAAGTATACGACTACTGCACGAAGCTTCAAGGCATAAGGGCAGAATTAAGGGATTAACGCATAATTTTTACCGTTATCCAGCAAGATTTTCGCCTGAATTCGTATCAACAGCGATTGAGCTCTTTTCTGAGCCTGGAGAAGTGGTGCTCGATCCTTATATGGGGGGGGGAACTACAGTAATTGAGGCTATGGCTTCTGGCCGCCGCGCCATAGGAGCAGACCTTAACTCGCTAGCTTTGTTTGTGACAAAGGTAAAAACCACTCCGCTCGGGCCAGATGAGGTGCAAGTAATTCGGTCCTGGGCTGAAAATTGCAAGACAAATCTCTCATATCATGCCGATTCAGCTTTATTAGAGCATATTATTGATAATAGTAGACTTAAAAACATGTCCTTACCCTCTGCTAGATATATAAAAAAAATAATTGCACAAGCTCTATTAAAAAGCGAAAACCTTAGAACTAATAGAATGCAACAATTTGTTCGTTGTGCGATTTTGAAAACAGCTCAGTGGGCACTTGATGGCCGGAGGAGTTTTATCTCTGTTACCCAGTTTCGCGAAAAGTTGTACAGCAATGTTTGTGAAATGCTAGGTCAACTTCAGACATTTACGGAACGAATTGAGCAATTTAAAATGGGCAAGTCTCGTCGCAAGATTATGCAACTAGATTCCGCGAAACTTCATCAGTGTTCATATTTTACAAGTCCAGGAAATAAGGCATCTTTGGTTGTTACAAGTCCGCCTTATCCAGGATTACACATACTCTATCACCGTTGGCAAATAAATGGTCGGCGAGAAACGGCTGCTCCCTATTGGATAGCGAACTGCTTGGATGGGCAAGGTGATTCTTTCTATAATTTTGGTAGCCGTCACCAAGCTGGACTCAATGGTTACTTTTCCAAATCGCTAAATACTTTGAGGTCTATCCGGAAGATATTACACAATGGTGCGCACATGATTCAACTCGTAGCGTTCAGTAGACCGGAGGAACATCTACCCCGTTATCTATCTAATATGGAGGAAGCAGGATTCGAAGATGTTACGCCACTTTATGGTAAGGAATCTTCTATACTCTGGCGCAATGTGCCAAACCGAAAATGGTATGCAGCCTTAAGAGGAGAAACTGGTGGGTCGCATGAGGTTGTTTTGGTTCATAAGGTGCGATAGGCTTTATTCTTCGAGGCCACCTTCTGTGGCAGCCACAAGTTCTTGATCACTTAATTCACCAAAGTAGCTTATTATTGGCAAAATAAATGGGGCCAATGCCTTTGTTGTCCGGTCGACATAATCTTCAACTGTATCCCCATCTGGTTTCTCTGAGCTATTTTCGACTGGATTTTGTTTTTCGTCATTAAAACTTTTTATTAACCCTAAGCCAAAGAGTACGGTAGCAAACACGAATTTAGTTTCAACCAATTCTGGGGCATCGTTTCCCTTAACTTTTTCATTCTGTAAATATAGATTATCAGCATTAACATAAAACTCATATGTGGGCTGTCCTTCCGCATCCTCATCCTTAATAACCCTGCAAGATGAAAATTTGTCAAAGTTGTATTCAGGCCATTGTTCTTCTCTAATTTTTTGTATCTTTGGCAAAGCTATCCCCGCAGGCCCCAGTTTATTGTTGCCCTTACCCCCCTTTTGACCTCTCTTCCCTCTGCCACCTTGATGCGGCCTTTTCATTATTATATGTAGGCGCGCAGTATTTACAAACGGCTCTTGAATAATGTCGTCATTAACAATAAAGTTAAGGGTAATTTCATCTCCAATAATTGACTCTTCTGGAAAGGTCAAAGTTACATGAGCGTAACCATTCCATAACGACACAGAATGGTCTAATTTTGCTTCCGGCAATATGCCTTGTAAAACTTTTACATCCATTTGTCCCGGGTTAGTGTCTCTGCCAAAATAGCCATTATTGACATCAGTTTCAAAATCAATGCGGCATCTTCGACCTTTTTCACAATTCCGTATCAGTTCCACTTCTGGCTTTTTACCTTTAAACTTAAAGTAGGTAGGATGTTCTTTTCCAACAAAATCTCCATCGCGGCTTTCATTTCCACTGCCTCCTCCCCTGTCCCTCAGATGTTTTGGCTTTGTGGGTCTTGACAAGCGATTTCCTTCTAGGAATAACTTCTCTAGGCCTTAAACAAGCGTACTTAATTTGCTGCTAACGCATGTCTGTGTCATATGTTTTGGGCGCAGTAAAATTGCTTTTACCGATCTCGGCTTGATAAAGTTTACTCCAAATTGAAATT
>PWDX01000053.1 GCA_003553245.1 Phycisphaerae bacterium | reverse complement strand
TAAAGGAACAATCCAAGTATATCGCAATCGTCGTTAGGAATGCGATGGAAGATTTTCATTCGAAAAATCTTTCTGATGACCAGATGAAAGAACTTAACCCCATCATTCGAAATGCCATTTACACCGCCCTATACTCGCTCATGTTCTCCAACGATTCTGACCGGGCAAAACAGTTTATCAGTTATAACTCCGCAATGATGCCAAATTATTGGGAAGAGCCACAGTTATTGACAGAGTTATCGCAGTAGCCTCTGATGTTGCTCTTTCAGCTTGAGATAGCACCATCTCGATCACTGTCATTGGCAATTGTCAGCAAATCAGAATAGAACCTTGTTTTGCAGAGCCAAGATAAAATGTCGTAAACAGGCCTCCTCAGATTTTATGAGTATTTGCGACAGAATATCCATGCCAATCAGGCTCGATGGGCTCGCCGCTGGTTTTAGGTGCCTATTGATAAATATTATGACGATAAAAAGGAGGTGGTTGGGCTTCATAATTTCACATCTTCTAACCGTTTTTTATTATTCTGCCAGTCGGGCATTGATTGTGCCAAGAGGCGGTAAAAAGCCTTGCTATGATTGGGATGGATTAGATGGCATAGCTCGTGGCAAATCACATAGTCAATGCAGGGGGTAGGTGCTTTTATAAGATGGCTGTTTAATATAATTCGACTATTACGGGAACAACTTCCCCATCTTGTCTTCATTTTCCTGATCGTCAGTTCAGGTTTTTCTTTGAGATGCTTACCCATTCGAGGCAGACACTTTTCCATACGCCTATAAAATTGAACTTTAGCGTGGTTGCTATACCAATTCTGCAGCAGTTTCTTTATTTGACAGGAATTATGAAAATCACTGGTATGCACATAAAGGCATCCCCTGCTTAGTTTAACTTGTTCTTTGTCTGATGCGATGACTTTAAGGCGATACTGTCTGCCTAAGTAATAATGAGACTCGCCGCTTACATATTGGCGTTTGGGCGGGCGGGGTAAATATAAACTAAAAAATCGCTTCTGCTCAACAATCCAGGCGGCTTTGCTCCTGACTCGTTCTTTTACCTCATCAATAGACTTTCCCTCAGGTGCTTTGACAACAACAGATAAATCAGGATAAACACTTATTTCGAGAGTCTTACGGCTCATAAATACCAGGTCAAAGTTAATCGTCTTTGAGCCGTAGCGTATAGCGAAAGTATCGGCGGCAATGGCAGTCATTTAGGGTATCTTGTCTTTGCAACTTTAAGACAGCGTTCCATAAGTTCGTCTATTTCACTATAACCCAGCCCAATCTTTTCCTGGTCCTTGAGCTGGTATAATAACTCTTCAATTCTATCCAATATAGCATTTTGAATATCAGGGTTATCCCCCCAATCAACTACCAGATTTTCCTGAACGATATCATCAATGGCAAGGGCAATATCAGTAGCCAAATCCCTGTTTTTGTCCGCCTCCGACATCTGATCGTCGCCGTGCAGGGTTTCCAGTGCAATACCGTAAAACGCTTTGGCCACATCGCTTTGTTCGAGGCGGTCAGGGACATTATCACCTGTTCTGTTTCTTACAGCGTGCATAATCTCAGTTACCCGACGCAGGTATTCGGCATCACTGAGACGAGCAGCCATAAAGTCTGAAATCGTATCCTGAAGCATCTGAGAAAAACGTTTATAAAAAGCAGGGTCATCTTCCCATCTTTCGGTAATTGTTCTTTTGGTTCGATTGGCTATAGTATCAGCCCTTGCCCTTGGGCTCTCTATCTTGCTGACCTCTTGCTCAAATTTCTCCTTGTCAAAAATATCCACCAATGGCGTAATCTGAAGAACCTCATCCGATTTGATATAAGTGTCAATCAGTTTCTGTATACGATTTTCATATTCCCTGTAGTCAATCTCTTCGGAATATCGCCTCTTGACCGAAACACGCAACTTCTGAAAGAACTCCAAGTCGCTTCTATATCTGTCAATCTGCTCATCAGAGGTTTCGGTAATAAACTTGACCGTAGAAAAAGCGATTTGCAGGGTCCGTGAAAAATCTGAAAGCCGTTTATAAAACTGCTCCCTGAGCTGCTCATCGCCGAGCAACTGCTCATATTCCTCAATGTCCATCTTGTTGCCAACTGTTTTAAATATATCCCAAAAAGCAGAATGCTTATCCTTTAGGCTCTCAACCTGAGCGTTTATATCCTCAACCGTTCCCTCAATATCTTCACGGTCAAAGCCCTCAAGTGCCTGATACTCATTTAATGCGTGATTCAAATCGCCTAACACCCCGTAATAATCAACTATATAGCCATAGTCTTTGCCCTCATAAAGACGATTAACCCTTGCAATCGCCTGAAGCAGATTATGCTCTTTGAGCTTCTTGGTAAGGTAAAGAACAGTGTTCCGAGGTGAATCAAATCCTGTCAGCAACTTACTGACTACAATAATTATTTCAGGATGCTCTTCGTCCTTAAATCTATTAATAACAGTCTGGTTATACTTGGCTTCATCGCCGTATTTTTTCATCATCTTATCCCAGAACTGCCTTACGTCCTTAGTGGGTCTTTCATAAATATCCTCGTTATCCTCCCTCTCATCAGGACCTGATATCAGCACCTGTGAGCTCACCATACCGAAATCATCGAGATATTTCTTGTACTTCAAGGCAGCCTTTTTCGAAGGTGCGGCCAACTGAGCCTTGAAACCTGTTCCCTGCCAATTCTTTACAAAATGGTCGCTGATATCATAAGCCGTTCTGAATATCTTCTGGTCGGTTTCATTAAGATGGTCGGCTCTGCTGAATTTCTTCTTCAAATCCCCCTTTTGCTGGTCGGTCAAGCCCTTGCTGACTCTTTCAAACCATTCATCAATAGACCGCTGGTCCACATTTTGAACGACGTGTCTGCCCTCATACAGAAGCGGCACAACCATCTTGTCATCAACCGCCTGGTCAATCTTATATTTGTCAATAAAACCGCCGAACTTGGCAGCCGTGTTTTTATCCTTTCTCAAAAGAGGTGTACCAGTAAAACCAATATAACAGGCATTTGGAAAGACCTTCCTCATCTTAGCGTGAGTCTTTCCGTATTGGCTTCGATGGCTCTCATCGACCAGAACGAATATATTAATGCCCTCATCCCTGACCTTCGTAAAACTCAATGCAGAATCGAACTTAGCGATAACCGTGGTAATAATCGCCTCTTTCTGTTGTCTGATGAGATTAACAAGGTGTCTTCCCGTATTTGCCCGAACAGGCTCCTTGCCGCAATGCCTGAAAGTATCCCATATCTGCTCATCCAGATTGACCCTGTCGGTTACAACTGCAATGCGGGGGTTAAGAATATCCTCATCCAATGCCAATGCCTTTGCCAGCATAACCATCGTAAGCGATTTACCGCTTCCCTGAGTATGCCATATTACACCGCCGTTTCTGCTTTTGCTGTTTTTGTCAAACTTCTTAACCCGGCGAATAGCATTTTTCACGGCAAAATACTGCTGATACCGAGCGATTTTCTTTTCCCCTTCATCGAAAACCACAAACCCTCTCGTCAACTCCAGCAGTCTATCAGGTCGGCACAGGCAATAAATCGCTCTGTCCTGTTCGGTAGCCTGCCTGTGACCCTGTTGCAGCATTGTTTCAAAATAATTCCGGCAATAGCGAAACGGGTCTTTAAAAAGCTCATCCCTCTGCTTCTCATCCAAAGGCTTATTAATGAGTTTTTTCACCTGCTGCTCGATATCCGTTCGTTCTTTCCAAACACTCCAGAACTTACTTTCTGTCCCTGCTGTGCCATACTTTGCCCCATCAGGGTGAATTGCCAAAAGAAGCTGAGAATAAATAAACAGCCGTGGAATCTGCTCTTGTCTCTGATTGCCGATGTGCTGACTTATCGCTTGTTCCAGTGGGTTCTTTATGTCCTGCCGCTTACACTCAATCACAGCCAGCGGAATGCCATTAACAAATAAAACGATATCAGGTCGGCGGGTCTGTTCTGTGCCGCCTTTGGCTACGGGAAACTCTGCCGATACATGAAAAACATTATTACCAAAGTTCTGCCAATCGATATACCGCAGTGTCCAACTGCGAGTCTCACCCTCAATAGTCTCCTCGAAACTTTTGCCCAGGCTTATCAGATCATAGACTTTCTCATTAGTCTGAATAATCCCTTCAAAAGGCATATCCTTCACTGCCTGCACAGCATTGCTTATATTGTGATTACTAAAAGGATATCGCTTGCCTCTGAACTCTATCTCATTAATTCGCCGAAGCTGCTGCGAAAGAACATCCTCTAAAATCACATTGCTCAGCTTCTGGCCACGCAGCCGATAAGCCCTCGCCGGGCTGACATACTCGTAACCGAGATTAATCAACAACCCCAAAGCAGGAACCTGCGATATATGGTCTTCGTTGAAAGATGGAATATCAGACATTTTCATCCCTGAGAATACTGTTTAAACTGCCAAAAACTTTTTCTGCCATTTCGTAAAGTTCCTCCGGCACTTCTTTTCTATCTGTATTGATATCCTTTATAATTTCTTCTATTGGCAACCACTTATTTAGTTTTCCCAAGGATTTTTTTCAAAGAAGGAGTTTATTCTGTCCACCACAGGCGTTATTTCTCCCTCTTCTTTAGTAAAAGTCAATTTCACATCAGGGTATGCACGACAAACTGCATCTAAATAATATTGCTCCGGAACCAAATCTTCTAACTCATTGATGCTAGGGTTTCCAGTTACTTGGCTAACAAGGACACACCTTTCATCAATATCAGCTAAATGTTTGCGTATCTTTTTAATGGAACCAATTCCCGCAGGGTCTGAATCAAGTAAGATAGCAATTTCAATGTCATGTCCAATAAGCATACTTGCCAGAGGTGCGAGATTAGAGGTTCCCCCCATGGGAATGAGAATTATATCGTCGTCCAATCCCTTACCTTGAGCCTTTAGACGCTGGTTAAGCGCATACAGAAGAGAATAATCTGTTGGTCCTTCAACCATTACTTGCTTACGACTAATAAAAAGCGATTGACATACTGAATATCCCAATGCAGCTTGAAGAGGAAATAGTGTATCCTTATCTTTTGGCCATACATCAGATGACACTAATGTGCCCTCAGGTGTTTCGTAGACAGCCCTTGCACGGTAAAGAGATTCTCCTTTAATCATGAATGGACTATGCGTGGTGTAAAACGTCTGATTCTTCTCAGATAGATTCTCCAGAAATGTTACTAGCTTTCTTTGGGCAGTTCCGTGCAGATGAATACCGGGTTCATCAAGTAATAGAATGCAGTCTCGATGCCTTTCCTCTGCCTCAACTAAGAATAAAAGGTAAAATGAAAAGAAGTACTGGAGTCCTAAACTCCTCTCCTCTAATTCAACATCGGCGGGGTCCAAATCATCCGAAACCCATATACGAAAGTAATCGCCGTGAAATTTGTATGAAAACTTATGGCGTCTCTGCTCCCACCAATCTGAGAACTTTTTAGTCATGCTTATTGATGCTGAGTTGGCTTTTATATCAAGCTCATCTATTTGTTTGCGAACATTCGCATTCTCTCCACCTTGGCCCTGCTGATGTGAGCCAAGGCTGGCCAATTGTTTAATATCGACGCCGACATGTTTAAACAATGCAGATTGCACTCTTGTTTTCGAATCTGTATGACCTCCATTTATTCTGTTTATAAATTCAGGCAAATAAATCGCGCTGTTTAGAACCTCGTAATTTCCGAAATAGAGGAAATAGGGAATATGACTATATACCCATTCCTTACCTTCTTCTATTTTCTTTTTAGCTACTATTATTTGCAGACCTTCATCAATCTTTTCAAGGCAGGGGCCTATTATCTCTTTCACCCACTGTTCATTCATATTAGATGTGAGCTTGGTACGAACTGCATTGATATGTTCCTCTGAAAGAGAGAAACCAGACGCATCTATTTTCCCGACTTGGGACTGAAGATAATTTGTTAAACATGCTTTGATATTTTTCCAATTCTCCCCCTGACCATTTGGTGCAGTTGCATCATCAATTTGTCGTTTAATTTCGGATAAGGTACCATGCCACTGTTTCACAGTTAGCTCTGGAATTTTGAGTTCTGGTTCGAAATCAACAGACCACATGTTGGAATAGTATTTAGTGACTTCAACACATTCAACTGCATTAAAAACAGTAGAAATCTCACTAAGAGATTTGCGATCTTGAGCACTCAGCTCATACCGTCCTGATGCAACAGGCCAGTCTTGCGTCTCAAACTCGCTAGTATATCTACCGTGGGGAAATTCTTTGATAGGGTCATACTTGGCTTCATCTGTTGACTTTAATTTTGATAATCCCCGGAAAAGAGCAGATTTACCTGCTTCATTTTTACCAACAAAAACAGTTAGTCTATCACAGTCAATCCATCCAGTATCCTGGATTTTCTTGTAATTCTGCACGCGGCATGTTTTTAATTCCATTTTTATCGCTCCTGTATTCGGATATATACTAATTAAATACCCTCACTTCCCCCATCAATAATTTCTGCATTAGGCCCTTTTTCTGCTTTTTCAATTCTTCCAGCTTATCGCGTAGAAGCTCTATTTCTTTGTCAGCAGCATTCACAACCCCTACAATTTTTTCTTGTTCTGCCAAGTTGGGCAATGATATTATAAGTTGCTCCAAATTTTTCTTGTAAACATGAACTACCGATTGCCCCTGTCCATATTTTTGCAATTCTTTTCTCAAAGAATTAGAATTGAGCAGGCATGTCAGGAATACAGCCATCTCTTTTTCATACGGAGAAAAAAGGATAATGTCCCCGCCAGCATATGCTTCGGACTCGCCTAAATATACAGCCGATTTTCCAATTTCGTCAATCGTTTCACCTGACCCAGCAAACAAGATATCCCCATATCGTATTGGCTTGCTTCTTTTCTTGCTTTCTTCGCCGATGTAAGAGCCTATTTCGCGTATGAAGATATGATGCTTTGTGTAGAGCTCTCCATACCTGATTGCTGGAAAACCGTAATCAAGAAGTTCTGATTTAGAAACGCCTTTCCCCTTGCTAAATATACCCAGGTTTTTGAAACATTTTTTATTCCACTTCTGCCCCTTGAATTCCTTGAATCGTCTTTTACCTGTCAGCAGTTGCTGCATAAGTCCTTTTTTTAGTTTTTCTTTGGCTTCAATCAGCCTCTGGGTCTTCTCTATCGCCTCGTCCCACTTGCCCAAAATCTGGGCAATCTTTTTCTGTTCGGGGAGCGGGGGAAGAGGTATCGAATAGTGCTTTATAAAACTTGCAGGAATGCGTTTTTGACCAGCACTTCCGGTCATATTAGATTGACCACGCTTCCTAAACGGATAGGAAATACAGTGATAAAATAAAAAGGGGGCATATACTTCATCAGTGGGTCTTAAAACATGAAACTCTGTGCTTCCAAAGCCAATACCGTTTTTTAGTCCAGTCAATAAAGCACCTTTGCCGTTTTCAAAGCAAGGTGTAATCTTTGCCACAATAATATCCCCATTTTTGAACGATGTGAATCCATTTGAAATCTCGCTATACTGCTTTTCTGATGGATTAACCAGTTTTGCATTTTCTGAGACGGCTGCCATTGGGATAAAAGAAACAAAGCATTCTTTATTTCTCTTTATCTTTGGTGGGTTTATTACAGTAATGTCTTTAATCTTCTTGGTCATCCACCCAGAAGGAATAAACTTTTTCGTGTTTATTATTCTATGAGCCATACAGCCCCAACTCCTTCAGATAGCCGTCCATTCTTATGCCTTTCCCTGCTTTTTTGGCTGCGCTTTAGTCGTATATTTCTGGAAATCGTTATCGTCCTTTCCCAGCAGCACCAGAAATTTCGGATGTATGTAAATTTTTTCCCTGCCGGCTTTTAATTCTGTCAGTACGCCTATCTTAACCAGTTGCTTGAGATAGCCCGATGCCGTCTGTCGTTTGGCAATATCAGCGTCAACAAGATTAGATATTCTGCAGTAAGGCTGCTCAAATATTATCTCTATAAGCTCGTGTGAATAAATCCGAGGCGCATTCTGACGGACATAATCACAAGTATCAGCGAAAAGCTCTTTTATCGCCCGTATCTTTCGGGTCGTCCATTGCGCAGTATCTTGAACAGCTTCTATGACATAAAGAATCCACTGCTGCCACTGCTGCTTTTCGGTTACTTCTCGCAGCAGGCGATAATAGCTGTTCTTGTGCTGTATGAAATATCGGCTCATATATAAAACGGGGATTTTCAGCAAATCTTCCTGTATCAAAAACAGAATGTTCAGTATTCTGCCTGTTCTGCCGTTGCCGTCGGTAAAAGGATGTATAGCTTCGAACTGATAGTGCATTACCGCCATTCGTATCAGCGGGTCTATTTCTTTATGCTGGTTGATAAACTTTTCCCAGTTTGCAAGTTTATCCCTTATAACAGCCTCGCCCTGCGGCGGAGTATATATGACTTTGTTGGTATGCGGATTGGTCAAAACCGTGCCGGTGCCTTTTCTGATATCGATATCAGTATTTTTAATCATTTGACAGACCTCCACAGCCGTGGATGTGCAGACGGGCTTTTTCTTGGCTGCCAGATACCCCTGAGATAAAGCTTGTCTGTAACGCAGCGTTTCTTTTGTGGCAGGGTCGGCTTTTTCGTCGTGCCCTGCGAACCGGAAGAGCCTATCCGTGGTTGTAACGACATTCTCAATTTCCGAACTTACCTGAGCTTCGAGCATCGGGATACTGTTTATCAGTACAGCCTGATTCGGTATCAATTCACCAGCCTGCTTTAGCTCCGCAAGACAACTTCGACCAGCTATGCAGCTTTTAAGAATCGGTTTGCTCTCGATATCCGCCTCAGGCGGCAATGAAGGCAGGGCATTGTATGGTTTTTTCCTGTCAAACAACTGTAAATTCCTTAAAATCGGCATAATCGCTAACGCAAGACGCTTGATATGTCGACATTTCTACGCAACATCGACACATCCCAATTATATGTCGATATCGTAAACATACCAAGAGAGTATGTCGAAGTTTTCGCATTTCTTCGACATATCATTGTAATATGTCGATTTCATAAACATATCATTTTGCAAGACCCAACTCCTTCAGATAGCCGTCCATTTCCTTTTGAACGCCTGCAAGCTCCTTTTCAAGCTGCTTTATCTCCTTCTGCACAGCGGGAATATCTACAGGCTCCTCTTCCTCGAAGGTATCAACATACCGGGGAATATTCAGGTTATAGTCATTTTCCTTTACCTCGTCCAGACTGGCTTTGTAGGAGTATTTATCAATCTGCCTGCGTTTTGCATAAGTGGCATAAATCTTTTCAATATCCTTCTTGCGAAGCCGATTCTGGCGTGTTCCTTCTTCGTATTCCCTGCCGGCATCGATGAACAGGATATCTTTTCTCTTTCTGGCCTTTTTGAATATCAGTATAGCAGCGGGGATAGGTGTGCCGAAAAACATCTTGGACGGTAAGCCGATTACAGCATCGAGCAGGTTCTCTTTTATGAACTGCTTACGGATTTTTCCCTCTGCACCGCCTCTGAATAATACGCCGTGCGGCACGATAACGCCTACCCTGCCTCCGTTTTCATTAGCGGTTTCGACCATATGACTAACGAAGGCGTAATCGCCCTTGCTCTTTGGCGGAACGCCTCTGTGAAAGCGTCGATAAGGGTCTGATGATGCGTTTTCAGCCCCCCATTTATCAAGACTGAACGGCGGATTAGCAACCACCACATCAAAGTGCATCAGACGGTCGCTTTCTATCAGACGGGGATTGTTCAGCGTATCGCCCCATTCGATACGGGCAGTATCCCTGCCGTGAAGGAATACATTCATTTTGGCGAGCGCCCAGGTGCTTCCATTGAGTTCCTGACCGTAAAGGGCATAATCCCTCGTATCGCCGATTTCCTCTGCAACCCTGATAAGCAAAGAACCACTTCCACAGGCAGGGTCACATATCCGCTCACCGCTTTTAGGCTGAACCAGCTTTGCAAGTAAAACAGCAACCTCTGTAGGCGTGTAAAATTCTCCGCCTTTTTTGCCCGAATCCGATGCGAAACGGCTGATAAGATACATATAGGTGTTGCCTATCACATCGTGATTGTCTATCGCAGAGGGGCGCATATCCAGTCGAGGGTCGGAGAAATCGTCAATCAAATGACGCAGCCGTTTGTTTCGGTCTTTGGTTTGACCGAGATGACTTTCTGAGTTGAAGTCGATGTTACGGAAAACGCCTTCGAGCTTGGATTTGTTGGCTTCTTCGATGCTGTCAAGCACCTTGTTGATGACTTCGCCGACATTGGATTCATTGCGGTGCTGTCTGATATAATCGAAATCGCAGTTTTCAGGCAGTACAAACCGCTCTCGGCGAAGTTTTCGCTCAACACGGGTCATATCGTTTTTGTATTGCTTGATATACTTTTGGCGATGGTCTTTCCATACATCGCTGAGGTATTTGATAAACAAAAATACGAGTATATAGTTTTTGTATTCGGCGGGGTCGATGGTGCCTCTGAATGTATCGCAGGCTTTCCAAACGATTGCGTTTATTTCGTCTTGATTTATTCTGTGGTCAGCCGACATTGATTTTCTCCATAGATTGGCGTAATTGTTCAAGCAATAGGGCTTCAGTTAGTTGTTGGCGTTTTCCCTGGAGCCGTTTGTGAAGCTGTTTTTCTTTTACAGATAGTTTGTGGATTTTGATGATTTTGAGTTGGATCGCCGTTTTAGGCAAGTCAATTTCGAGGCTGCTCAGATTTTTGGTATTAATCAGAGGGATACCCGTGCCTGCTGATATTCTTTTCAGATGTTGCTGAGCTGGCTTTTGATTTATGAACCAGGATACATATTCGGGTAGGATATTTCTGGTGTTTTTTATCCTAATAATATAGAGAGGCGCCCCTGCTATGACTTCAGGTTTAACTTTGCCCAAAGATACAGCAAAATTTATCTGCCCCTTAGCTTGGAAAAGTATGTCTCCGTTTTGCACAAATCGGAAATCCCTGACTGTATCAAAGTGCATCCGCTGCAACCTGCCCCAAGCAATGCTACCCTCTGCTTCCAAATCGCCCATCTGGATAACTTGATACCCGTCAGAGCAATTTTTTTTAGCATCGCCACGCAAGCCCTGTCCGCTATAAATCTCAGCTACATCCTTAAGTTTCATAATGCTGTAATTATAACCAAGAGTGAATTAATCACAAGAAAAATCTTAAAATATTATTTTACAGAATGCTTTTCCGCAAACAACACTTTTGCCTATATCTTATAGAAATGGCACCAATCTACAGTCACCCTTGCAAATATGACCAATATTAGAATAAAAAAGAAGCTTTATGGCCAGTCAATAGGTCAACACCAAATGATATTCTAATTGAAGCAGCCTGCTGAATTTGGTATATTAATTTGTAGTATGGACACAGTGTTACAATGTGGAGTTGTTTAATGAATGCATGGGGGAAATGGCTTGTTTTGGCGATCTTGCTGCTTGCAGCAGTGCAGTTGCAGGCAGTTGTACTCAATCCAAGTTTTGAAGAATATAAAGATGTTGAATGTACGGGCCACCCTGACATTAACACGGATTTTGATATTTCCGATGGCTATAAGATCCCCACAGACTTCAATAGTATTGCGGTCAACCGATCTCAGAGTCGTCCCGGGGGCCAGCCCACAGGATCACTTAACACTGAATGGGAAGATGCTTATACTTGGTCTGTAGAGAAATATGTACCTGATCCTAATCTTGTCCGTGCGGCTTATATGTTGAATTGGAAAGTTGATAAAATTGAGCCTGCTGCCGGCGACAGGTTTGTAATTCTTGATTCTGACGGAAAAAGCTACGGTCCGAACAAAGTAACACTTTCGCAGACTATTGAGGTCGAAGTCGGTGACAGAATAGCAGGTCAGTATTTTTTCGGAACATATGATTATGACCAATGGGCTGATTACGCTACTATATCACTTATTCCTCACGACGAAGATAAGCCTATTATTGAGATGGTCAAAGTCGGTGTCAGCGACGTGGGTAATGAAGGCTCTATGCATGGATGGAAATGGTTCAGCCACATATTCGAGGAAGAACAGGCAGGAAAATACGAACTCCAATTTCAAGTCAAGGACCTTTATGACAGTTTATTCGGCTCGATATTGGCAATCGATAACCTGAGATACTGTAAGAATGCCCCTGCCTATGGTGATATAAACTACGATTGCAGGGTGGATTTTCTTGACCTTGCAAAGCTTGCGCAGTGGTGGCTGCAGGAGTGCGAGGAGTTTTCCTCATGCAACGAAGCTGACCTGACCGATCAAGGCGATGTCGGTATAGACGACCTGCAAATAATCGCAGAATACTGGCTTCAAGGCGTTTAAATACTGCCATTTATTCGTTGGCCATTTTCAAAACCACCCTGATTGGCCAATTTTCATTTATAATAGCTCACAATTTTCCATATACTCTTTTTTCCTATTGTCAAACTTTGGACAGTTAGCATCGGTGTTTTACTATTAGAAAAAGTTGCTTCGAGCAGTAATTTCTGATATAAGATACTCAACAGGAAAGACTTATTTTTGGAGAACAGTTATGGCCAGCGAAACCGATACCAAAAAAATTATAATTGTTGCGGTTTGTCTGGGAATTGCCGTGGTGATACTCGGCTATCAGTTTATCGGCGGAAGAGGCGGCAGAGGCGCCGCAATGGCCGATGACACCTGGATGGTATGTCGAAACAGGCAATGCCGGGCAGAGTTTGAACTTCCAATTAGCGATTATTTTGAGTTTGCCCAAGAACACCTTGACCCTATGATGATGGGCCCTGAGGGCGGCCAGATGGAAGGCTACCCCTGTCCAGAATGCCGGGAAAACAGTTCTTTCAGAGCGGTTAAGTGCGAACAATGTGAACTGGTCTTCCGCGAGGGCGCAGCCGGGCCACAGGAATTTCCCGATACCTGCCCGCAGTGCGGCCATAATCCATACGATTAATAGTTTACTCGATAGCCTGCCGCCGCATCGCCAAGGCTAATGTGAGTCTGGATAGACAGCGAGTTTTAGCCACGGTAATAGAACAATGTCATAAAATTATCGTTGCTAAAACCCATATCCGGCAGGACTTCTTTTTGGCAATATCGGATAACAAAGATGATACAAGTCAGCAGGACTCGAGCATGTGTAGCCTTTTTCGGCATCTTGCCGCTTGAGGGCAGCTTTGGCATGAGGTGCTATAAAATGCTCAGTTGATAATGTCAATAGAAACATCTTAGTGAATTGCTGGCATAAGCTATAATACAGCCCGGCCAACGATTGGCCAGGCTGTCGGAGGAGGAGAGATGAAAAGTTCATAAGCTTAATGTTTTTATTACAGGTTTTCCTACGCTGGAAGCTTGGATAGGTTCAAAAGATACAAAGCCAGGTTGCAATCTAAAAATTTCAGTTAGTCGCGGCTTTGAGAGTTAATCTTATCAGGTTCATATGATATCGCTGACATCGTGTCCGGCTCTATTCCATCGGCCGTCTGCTTGTGTCCATTTGGCCACCTGATTTTCAAATCCACAGCTTCACTGTGTCTACCAAGGCCAAAATGTAAAACCAGATCATTTTGATTTCCCTGGCCAGTACCTGCCTCGACCTGTCTTGTTAAAGTCTTGCCTTCCAGTTCAATTCGCACCTGTGCACCTATTGCTGGACTGTTTACCGCCTTTCCGTCACCTATAAGCCGGACTTGCAAACAGTGATTTGAATTGCCTTGATTTACGAATAGCCTGCCGGCCGAGACCAGATCCAAATTACCATTATTATTAATGTCGGCCCAAGCGGCTTGATATGTGTGACCCAATTGGCTTAAGCCCTCTTGCTTTGATACATCCGTAAAATTCCAGTTACCGTCATTGCTAAACAAAACAGGATTGTTAGCCACACCGAAAGACGCGCGATCATAAACGGTGGTGAAAAACAGATCAATATAGCCGTCGTTATTATAATCCCCTGCAGCCGGACTGGCGTATGATTCCTGATAGTGAATACCGCATTGGCCTAGGTCTTCAAATCGATAATTGTTTTTTGCTCCGGTGTTTCGAAGAAACCGTGACTGAGGCTGGCTGCCTCGGTGATCATCATGAGCAAAATTGCCCGCAAATAAGTCAAAATGTGAGCTGTTGTCAAAATCTGCCCATACTGCTGCTATGGAATGACCACCTTTGAATGGAGCAGTTGTCGCAACAGCATTATGGGTATCTGCCATATCAACAAAGTTACCTTGACCATCATTGACCAGAAGAAGATTTGGCTGCAAGCGATAGTTTGAAACATAAACATCCATATTCCCATTTTGGTTAAAATCACATATCGTTATACCTCTTGCCCTATATCCGGTATTATTCTCAACAGCCGAAAAGGACTTGCCCTCATTATTCATTAAAATAAAGTCAGTATAAGTTCTGTTCTTCTGCCACTTCTCATAACCTCCGACATATATATCGACATAGCCGTTATTATTAAAATCCGCCCAAGCGGCTCCTACAGAGACAAAATCTCCTGCTATACTATCAGGCAACTCAAGTTTAAATTCCTCGAACCCTCGCCCTTCTTTGTTTCGATAAAGCTTTAGTTCTGAATAAGAAAATATATCCACAAATCCATCATTGTCAAAATCAGCTAGAACGCCTCCTCCACGTCCTACTGGAATAGGGCTAAAACTTTTCCCTTCTTGATTCAACCAAAGTATGCCATCGACATATAAATCAACCCAGCCGTCATTATCAAAGTCTGCCCAAGCTGCCGGAGAATTACTCAGTCCTTTCAGACCATATTCCAAAGTTCGATCCGTAAAAGATGCTGCGGCGATATTGACATTATGGCTGCTTCCGCAAATATTTGCGCCAAAAGAAAATATCACGAATGTAATAATTGTTATAAACTTTTTTTGCATATCACCACGCTTGAATCTATGACGCATAAAAAGGGCTGACCCCTGTTCAGGGATCAGCCCAGTGTAAATTTGTCTGAATAAGGAATTAGAAGTCCTTAGGCCTCAGCGTGCTTCGGCGGTTGGATTGCGCCCTTTCCACAGCCTCCTGGACAATGTCATAAACCTTGGCGTTCAGGGCTTCAATCGCCTCAACTCCGCTCATCATATCCTGGCTTTTAATAAAGGCCTTGACCTTACTGGTCACGATAAGGGGTTCTCTCTGAGCGGCTTTTCTGGTCTTTTTCTTGCTGGCTTTTTTCTTTGTTGATTTCTTTTTAGTTGTTTTCTTCTTCGTGGTTTTCTTTTTGGTCTTCTTTTTTGCCATAATACGAATCTCCTTAAAATGATTTGGGTGTAACCAGCCGAGCGCGCGAGCATAACATCCTATAAATACTATGGTTATATCTTTTTGTTTGTGTTAAAATGGGTCTCGAAAGGCTAAACATTTCGGAATGGAAGCCATGTATAACCTTTTTGTAGGAGACCCGAGTATGATTTTAACACACGAACAGGCGTTTCTCAAGGCGAAAGAAGAATTT
>PWDX01000197.1 GCA_003553245.1 Phycisphaerae bacterium | reverse complement strand
GTTCAGCTCGCCGTAGTTGGTTTCAGTCGGGCTGCCAATCACGGTCCTCTGTAATTGCCAGTAGGTGTCGCCATCGACATTCACCATGCCGTCGCCGCCGGGTTCGTCCTGGGGGGAGCCGCCGATAAACAAATTTTGCCACTGAAGTATCCAAGCGTCGTTGACGTCCATCACAGCCGGATAGGACTCGCCGATGACAAAAATGCGGGCATACCGGTCTGAGTCCTCGGGGTGGACATCTGGGTCATAAGCCACATCATAATCCCGCAAAATCGTCCCGCCGTCCACGATAACATGTGAAGCGATGCTGTGGTCGGTATGGTCCGCCGGGTGATCGCCGAATCGCAGATTATTAACCGAAGCCAAATTATCCGGCCACTTCCACTCAGAGGGATAACCGGTTCCCGCATCGGGGCCGATAAAGATATAATCATCCGGCTCAGCTGCCGCATTTATATCTATATTCATGGTGGAAGGCACCTCTTCATCGGCCCAGTTGTTGGGGTTCTGCCACAAGTTGTCCCCGCCGGCATTCGTCCAGTCGGTGGCCTGGACCGCCGTGGCGGCAAAGCACATTGCTGTTATAACCGCCAGTAAACTAAAAAATCCTGGCTTACCCATCATCAACTCCTCCTAAAAAATGAATAAAGTGAAGTTTTTAAAAAGATATTCTTTTGCGCACTCAGGGGCATACCGTAAATTCCTGTACCAAGTCGTGGCATGTGCAGTTAGGTAATTTAATAACAAAAGCCATTTTGACTATAGGGGTATTGCCCATACCGGTCGTCTTAAAGATTACATTGATTGTTTTCGCGATATCTGCGCATTAAACATTTGCCTATTCCAAAGGATTTTCGATTTCGCTGTGGCCGCAATCCGGACACCGATCAGCAAAGTCATTCGGCACGCTGTGTCTGCGAAAAATTAATTCACAATTAGGGCACTTTTCCGCCCTAAAAGCTGCTTTTTCATTACATTCTTCGCAGGGCATAGGCGGAATCCGGTCGCCGGTTTGATTTGCGCTAACCCACCTGAAATACTCGGCTTTATCCATCTGGTATGTTTCCTGCCCGCTTTGACATATTACCCAAAGCATATCTCCTTCAAACTGATCAACACCGCTTGAGTTGCCCGACAAGTTCAACGCAAACACTGCCACTGCTATAACTGCGCATACTATAGCAATTATCTTCATCTTGTCGTTTCTTTCCATAATTTTACCTTTTCTTAATTTAATAACTGCCTATTTGTTTATGCTCGCAAAACGGTCTTTTGAGCAACGAGTTTCTTTAGTTTATTTATTTAACACACTAGATATCTCACCGAGTAATATTTCTCGGCACGCAAGATTTTATACGAAGCCTTACGGTAAAACACAAGTCCTTTACAAATTATACAATTTTAGTTTGTTTCAGTCAAGCATTAATATGACTATTTGGCCAACGAACTGCTTTTTGGCACCTCACAACAATTATTTTATAGCTTTTTTTGTCTGACAGGGATTATGGTTCATTCTGATTCGCCATATAAGTTCTTCCGGGGTCACCACTTCTATACCTCGATCAATTTCGTCAACCGACCATTTAACTGGCGTCAAACCGCGTTCGGAATCCGGTGTGCGTCTGTATTCATCGGGATTGGCTCCTATTTGCTGGCTGTTCGGATCACCCGGCGTTCCTTTCTCGAAATGTGACCATGCGTGAACGGAAGTCAGCGAAAAACTTTTTTCGGTATTCTGTTCGGCAGACTCTGCGGACTCGTTTATCCACATGGCTATCTGTGCCGGTGTTCCGCCGCCATCCCAATGTGCATGGTTCCATATCGCGTAATTCGGAGTAATTACCGGTATTTCTATTCCGTTTTTATTCTCAAACCACATTGTTTTTCCCTGGCCTGCATTATACGGGTAGTATTGCTTTGCGATCATTCCTGCGAGGCCATCCATTTCATTCGCGAATATCTCAAAGGCTTCTTTGGACTCATCAGAGCTAATATCCATGCATATGAAGCTAAAAACGGAACTTCCCTGCTGGCGCATATAATGAGCAATCTGCCTTGCGTGCCTTGCAAGCAACTCTTTTCGGTTTGGTCTGTCAACAGCAAATAAATCAGGGTACCAATAGCCGCCGTTCTGATCTACCAGACTTGCGTTTTGCGGTTTGGTCTCTATAAAATAATCCATTATATCAGGTGCGATTTGTGCCAACTGGGCTACTGCGAAAGTCCAGCCCATCGGGAATTCTCCGTTTTTTGGATTGGCCCAGTAGCTTTGCTCCTGAGCAAAATTCCGCAAAAGCCAGCCGAAGTTATCGCCGTCGCTCATTAAAAATGAGGTCGCATGTTTCTTGCTCCAATCGATAGAGCTCGGTTCAAATGCCTTGACTTTATTCGGAGGATAATCATGAACGCCGGCGGAAAATACGGCTAAATTGGCGGGACGACCCGGATGAAGATGATGGCCTAATCGGCTGAGAAGCTTTACATGATTATCCTCTCCTCCATAGAACCAGCCCAGAATAGGACTTGGCGGCTCCAGCCAGGTAAGAATCTCGGTAACGGATTCATCATGCCCCCAGGCAGCCATTGCCCTGTGGGCAATCGTGTAAGCCCTTCCTTGTGCTCTTATAGGAGTCTGTGTAAGTAAGAGACGTCGGTTAAGCTTGTCTTTGTGTTCCTTAAAACAGTCCTCCAGGGTTTTTCCTCGGGCATCGGCAAGCATAGGCAGTCCCAGTTCTTTCACTTTTTCTTCGATTCCCTGCTCTACAATTACGCCTTTTAAAATTCCACTCAATGTGGTGGCTACATTTGCCGACTGATCGATTTTTGAAAACTCACGAGTGCGCCAGTCTTGACCGCTGTCCCTTGAATAAACTATATATCCTTTAATTATTCCCTGCTCGAAGTATCGTTTTACCAATTCCATAGGAGTGAAGGTCTTAACCTGCTCAATACCCAGCCGTTTTTTTACTCTTTCATACCAAATATCATAATTATACCATGAATCGTCAATCCATACTAATTCATCCGACAGTCCCTCATTTACAGCCTGAGCGGCAAGACCGGCTATAGAATGCACGAGCATTTCTTCACCAAAATTGGAATAGGTCGTTTTGACTAATTGACAAGGTTTTTTTTGTTCAGGCCACCAGCGGTTTTGATCCTGCGGTATATTTTCGCCGGTCAGAGTTGTTGAGCAGCTGCAAATAAAAACTAAATTCGTCAAAATAATTCCTAACTGATTCATTGTAATCCTTTCATCTAAAATAAATATCGGTATCTAACGTTTTATCGTATCTGTGAGTCGTTCGGTACATTTGGCTTTTTATTTACAGCGCTTTCGTCAACAAACCTGCCGAAGCATCAAGATTAGGAGTTTTTATACACTGGTTTCCCACACAACCAAGCAAATCATCCTTGTGCTGGTCAGAGTAAATAATGAGAATATTGGGAGGTTTGTGCCGGCCGGCAAAAGCATTATTCAAGCCTAAGCCAGTTAATGTCAATGAACTTAATTTTATGAATTCGCGCCTGTTCATATTGTCTCTTTCATATCCGGAGCAAACAAAACACTGGTGGAACTATACGCACCTGATTCTAAGCAATT
>PWDX01000170.1 GCA_003553245.1 Phycisphaerae bacterium | reverse complement strand
TCTTATAACCCGTGACCTTATGGCTGATTTGAATGCTGTCGGTGGCGGCTTTATGAGTCAGCTGGAATGGGGATCCGATAAAAGAGGCCTGCCTCTGCCGGTAGCTGATTGTATGGAATCACTTTTTAACAGCACTTTTGACCATAACGGCCAAAAACCGGCTCAGCCGTTTGCTACCGAAGCCGATGTTCAGGGCTTACTGACAATGCTCTTTATGACATACCTTTCCGGCGGCAATCCGCCTCTGTTTATGGATTTCAGAAAAGTCTGGGAGTCATGGGAAATCAAACAGCTTGCCCAAAAACACAAAATCAAAGACCTGCCTGAAGACGCAGAATGGCTAAAGAAAGGTCTTGTCGACGGCAATAACTCCGGCAGCGCTTCATTTAACTGGGCGGCCTTGCCCGGCGCTTCGGTAAATGAGATTATGAAAAATGTCCAGATGCCGATCGCAGATGCTGACTACTTCCCCGGCGGCGGCAACTCGGTAACATTTATTACCCCTGCCAATATCGAAGGCATTGCCGGAAGAATGGCCTTTTCCGATAGAAACGGTAAATTCAGCCTTATCTGGGACCAGGCAAAAACTACCGAAGTGCCTGCCGAGCTTGCCCATGCGATGGTAAACCTTACTAACTGGAACTGGCCTCACACATTCCTGGTACCAAAATACGCTTCAATGGTCGAGTACAAACAATATGCCCCGGCCAACCATTTGCATATGACCTGGGACTTGCCAGTGGCCAGATTGCAGTACTGGATGGACCTAACAGGCGTATTAAGCTTAACGCCATGGGCGGACAGGCCAAAATTCATAGAAGGCACAGACCGGCCGCAGCCTTTGGTGCACCTGCTAAACGGCGGTGAGGATTTATTTAAGACGTAGGTTAACCCGAATCCTTGCATTGCAACAAAAATTGCAACAGCGGTGTACTTTTGGTTCACTGTTGTCTAAGTGTGCAACTACTGGTTTCGTAAGTCCTTTATATTAGCAATGCGGCATTTGCCCGGCCTAGTTTACCAGTGGCAAAACCAGTTTTTGAGCAGGGAGCATTTGTATTGGTCCGAAATGTGAGTGCGGTGCTGAATTAGCAAAACGGCGTCGAATCTGCGATAAGAGACACAGCTTGACTATTGTCATAGGTTGTGCAAGCTGAATGATTTAGATGTCGCTAATGAATATGCGGATAAAGCTTTGAGCGGTGCGTCAATGGATGGTCGTGTCGGACTTTGCCGAGCGGACTTCAGAGGCTATGCTGCATCACCAATCCAACGGCAAGCTGATGAGCAAAGAGCCGCCTTACGGCTATATGCGTGATCCTGCCGACCCGCAAAGGGTTATAGCAAGCGAGTATGAGCAGAAAGTAATACTGCGTGTTGCTGCCCTGCATAAAGCCGGTAATGGCTTGTGTGCAATCGCCCGCTGGCTGAGTGAAAACGGATATAAAAACCGCTCAGGCAATTACTACTGGCATCACCAGACCGTAAAGCGGATTATAGCTCGTGCCAAGGAGGAAGGTTATTCCAAAACATAATAAGGAAACGAAAAAGAGCTCCATTAGCTGCACTTTGTATTCTATGTTTTCCATTTTACTGTGCGGTAATGATGCCATAAAATTTGCCAATTAACTTTTTAGTATCGAACTATAGCGGCAGAGGGTTTGCCGTTATTGTGAAGCGAGAAACCTCGTAATCGGTTATGTAAAAGGCTACAGCGAAGCAAGAGCAAGCAGGTCTTAACCAAGCTTTTTCAATACTTTCTCGGCGAGCATTTTGTCTATCTCTGCGTATTCATTGGTCATATTTAAGGTTCTATGCCCTAAAACTGCGCGGGCAGCGTCTAGGCCAAACTCTTTGCGTATGCGGGTTGCTGCGGTATGGCGTAGCTGGTGCGGCGTAAACTTAGGTATGCTCAAATTTCCTCTTTTATTTGCCCTTTTGATTGCACACTGAACAGCTTGATAATACATTTTAGTGCTATACCTATCCCTTTTAGCATTATACTTGACATCGGCATCGTGCGGCGTAAAGCAATACGCATCAGTCTTTTTCAGCAAGTACGGCCTTAGTATCTCCTGGCACCGAGGGCCAAGGGGTATTTGTCTTTTGTGGCCGTGGTGCTGTGTTTTGTGTGATGTCGGTGTGTATATCCAAAGATTGCCGCTGGTGTCAATATCGCACGGTCGCATTATTACAAGTTCACCGGATCGCATACCTGTAAGTAATTGCAGTTCGAGCATTGCCGCAATATGTTTTGCTACATACGGCAGCATATTATAGATATGCTCGGCAGCTACAGGCTTTACGGGCTTGCTTTCTCTCGCTTCAGTTCGGCCTCGTTTTAATCCTTCTACGGTTCTAAGTGCCTGAAAGATATGCACCGGTACAAGTTCGTGTGAGACAGCCCATTGAAACATCTGCTTTATAATGTTGATTTGATTGTTTATAACAGGCCTGTTCCATCGGCCTGTTTCAATCCAAAGCTTGCGTAGGTGTCGCAGCTTAACCGGGCCGAAATCTTCTGGTTTATAATCGCCATAACTTTCAACAAGTGCATTTAATGCAGTTTTGATTGTTGCAAAGTAAGAAGTAGCAGTGCCGTCTGGTCTGCGATAATAGACCTTAGCATAGTCTGAATACATAGCTGCTAAATCGGCCATGGTCTGTGCATTGCTGGCAGGCTTTTCAGAAGCCATTGCATCGCCTAATATCAGCCTTGCTACTTCAACGGCAACCGCTTTGTCCTTTGTGGCATACTTTGCTCCTATGGGCTTGAGAGGTATGTTCTTTGCTTTTTCCGCGCCGGGCAGCCGTACCCGCCACCACCATCGCTGATTTCTCTGATAAAAATGGCCCGGTAAATTTTCCATTGTGCTAATCCTTTCTGTAACATAAACAATAGATTTATGTTCTTCTGTTAACGCAATGTAACAAAACTCGCAAAGACAATTGTTACACAAAGTAGCAGCTTTGTCAATGCAGTTATATAAAATGCCTATATATAAGTGCTTATGAAGATATGTACGTAGCCGAGCTAAAATTAAATACTTTTTTCCAGCAGAATCTTAACTTTTGTTTTGTCTATGAGTAATTTTGAACCACATCAGATTGGAAAATGGCTTATCCTGGCAGGTTTGGTGATAGTTGTGGTGGGCCTGTTGATTATGTTGCTAGGGAGGTTCGGGCTTTTTCGCCTGCCGGGTGATGTAACTATTGAGGGTAAAAACTGGCGAATATACCTGCCCCTGACATCATCGGTGGTTCTTTCGATAATTCTCACTTTACTGCTTCTGTTGATAACTTACTTTCGCAGATAGCTGTAATTGTCGGGTGATGCTATTAGAATCTGGCTTATGTAAGGATTTTAGTGCGGCTAATTAAGGATTTTTCTGATTTTGGTATCATGCGTCGTAAAATACAATACGCTGGTACGGTAACAGAGTTTTATTAACTTAAATGTAGGAGTTTGTTATGAAAGCACTGACACGCAAAATTCTCACCTTATTGGCTATACTTGCAGTTGCAGCAGGTTCGAGTCTTATGTTCCAAGGCTGCCCGGAAAATGACGCTTGGGAGGCACCTGAGACCCCAGAGGAAGTTGATCCTGAGGAGCTTCCCGAGGATTTGTAATATTTACCTAACAGGGCAATCGCTGCTTTAGCGGTTGCCCTCTTACGGCCAGAAGCGTTTTACACCAAAATATAGCCCCACGCAAGCTTAGGCAATTCAGGCTAAGCGGTGGTAGTCTGAATGTGCGGGGGGCGATATAAAACTCAATGTGCTTCGCTGTAGTCTGTGCATTTCTAAGATATTTGCAAGGCAACTAACTCTTTGTCTGTCAATTCTTTATGAAATATGCTTGCAAAAAAGCATAAAAATTTTGAACAATTCAATTTTTGAATAGTTTTTTGGCTGGATATTTCGTATAATACATGCAAGCAAGTAAGGTCTCATAATAATGGATTTAAAGAGGGATTAAATGGAATCAGACATAAGAAAAGCAATGCGTGATATAAGCCTTCGAATGAGGCTTCTTAAAGCTGTTCAGGAAGAGCAGCAATTCGCCGAAGCTCTGACCGAGCGTGAAACTCTGATACTTGAGCTGCTCAAAGAACATGGGCCGATGACTGTTTCGCAGCTGGCCGCAGCAGATCCGGACGCCAGCGACAGTACAATTTCAATGACCGTTACAAAGCTCTGGCGGGATAAAAAGCTGCTTACAAAAACAATAAACCCGAACAATCAGAGGACAACAGTTGTCGGTCTAACAGAGAAGGGCATGGATATAATTGACGCCTTGAATGACCAGCGAGAGAGGCGGATGGGGGCGTTGCTGGAAGCTATAGCCGTTACACCGGCTGAAGAAGAAGTTTTGCTCAATATTCTTAACAGGGCGGTCGAGTTTTTTGACACGCACCATGCAATTGAAACCAGCAAATAATTCGCGCAGAGCGCAGAAGGAGGCAATGATGTTACGAAAAAATTACAGGAGCCTGCTAAGTTTAACAGTACTGGTTGTTTTGGTTTTGCTGTTTCAACCTGCATTAGCCAACAGGGGCAGATCGTCTGACAGAGGGTCCAGGTCATCAGGAGGCTCGACTACGCGCCAGAGAAGACCTTCTTCCGACTCGGCTGGACGCTCGGCAGAGTCAAGAAGCCGCAACACAAGAAGCGATACTCCATCCAACTTGCGACCGTCTTCGAGCAGAACCAGCTCCAGACGAACAGCGCGGAGTTCATCTCGCGGCAGTGCTCGCTCAAGCAGAGACAGCAGTAGCCAAACAAGTACCCGTTCAAGTTCCAGCGTCGGCGACAGGGCTTCACGGCCCAGTGCTGAAAGGACAACGAGCAGACGAATCACGACGAGCAGAATTCGCCCACCCGGGGCTAGCGGCATCGGCACATCCCGCAATGGGTCAAGCACAACTCGCGGCTCGATAAGCTCCCAAGGGTCTTCATCCAGAGATAGCCGGAGAAGTATCGACTCATCAACCGATAGTTTAAGTAACCTAAGCTCTCGGAGTACCCGTCGAGGTACAAGTAGCCGTGACATTCGAAGCTTGAGAAGCTCGCCGCGCGAAAGCTACGGTAGTCGGAGTTCGGCTCGCCCGAGTAGGAGAAGTTCAGATATCGCAAGTCGAGTCACGCCGACCACTCGGCGCAGGCCAGCCAGTCCCAGCAGAACAAGATATACTAGGCGATATTATGATCGCCGGGGCAGGACTATTGTTGTCAACCGAACTAATTTCGTCTTCTACAATCGGCATCGTTTTGTAAGCCACAGGGTAATCAGACCAGATTATTTTTTCCTGCTTAGCTTTCGCATAGGTCGCTCGACGAGGGTTCGTGTGGTTTACCCTTACCACCATGTGAGATATGTATTCGTAAATCCTTACGGTTACTGGCCTTGTGATTACCGTTATGCCCGTTACCACTGGTATGGCTATTATCCTTATCAATGGTATGGCCGTAATCCTGTGCCTTACAAGCAAACCGGTGATACTTATAATTATTACTACTATGGCCAGGATGGTTCATCACATGGAGTTGATGAAAATGTCCTTAGAGAAGCATATTCCCAGGCCCAGCCGCCAGCCGAGGCCACATTGGCAGACGAACTGTTTGAGGATGCTGTAAATGCATTTGAGCAAGGGAGCTATGAAGAGGCAGCAAGTATATTTGCCCGTGCTATACAACAGGCTCCTGACGACAAAGTTATGCCTTTTGCCTACTCTCAGGCATACTTCGGTGCCGGCAGATATAGCGAGGCTGCTGCTTCACTCCGCCAGGCACTGACCAATGTCGATGTAGAAGCCGAGGGTGTTTTCTATCCGCGGGGTTTGTATGAAGACGATGAAACGCTTTTCCGGCAGATAGATGCTCTGGCAGCGAGAGTGCAGCAGGATACACGAAACACCGATTTGCAACTTCTGCTTGGTTACCAGTTAATCGGCATCGGTGATTATGATGATTCGCTGGAGCCGCTGAATCAGGCGGTTTATGATACGGTAAACGGTCCGCACGCGATAGAGCTTATTAGCTTGGTGGAAAAAATACAAAATGATCAGAGATAATGCCTACCGCACAGTGGACAAAATCAGAAATTCATCCGCTGTGCGGTAGTGAGTACTATTGTAGCTGGACATAAATTTTCTTAGAGCATTCCTTCTATTACTTTCACGCCGTCAACCAGCTTACATACATGGACGGCAAAGTTATCGGCGTAGTCAGGTCTGCTTCGCGGATAGGCTGTTGAGACGGCATCTTTTACTTTCTGTGCTGCTTCGGCGCGGACTATGCAGCCTGCTGCGCCTTTATCGCCTCCGCCGAGCATTCTTTCACCTAATACGCCGTCAACGGTGCGGACGATATCGCACATTGTTTCAAGCTCCGGCCCGGATATTTTGTACTTATCTCTTAGGCCGATTCCGTCTTTTCGAAAAACATCACCGACGGTTTCGATATCTCCGTCTCTCCAGGCCTGGAGCATGACCTTGAAGCGGTTCTGTGCTTCGTATATATACCTAAGCCGGTCACAAAGGCCGGGGTATTGATCGGCGAATTGACTCGTGATTTTGTTGTAAAGCTCATCATCATTGACATCAGCCAGGCAGTTGATGTTGTAGCCAGCCTTTTTTAATATTTCCACAAGCTGCTGACATTCATCACGGCGGACTTTGTAGGTTGATTTTTCCAGGCCCGGGCGAACTGTGCCGGTATCCATAACAGTGAAACAGAAGTCATCGGCGCCGGCCCCGAGCGGTATATGTTCGATTTTTTCATTTTCAGGGTCGTAATATGTGCCGTGATCCGCTTTGGCGAAGAATATCATTATTTGGTCAAGCTTGCCGCAGGGTGAGCCTATGTAGTCGTTTTCCACGGCCTGTGCCAAGTTTACTATCTCGAATTGGTCTTTGGCTTTTATTTCATTGACCTCGAATAGCGAGATTATCAGGTTCAGCGACAGAGACGCTGATCGGGACATCCCGCCACCAGGTATGTTTCCGTAAATTACAGCGTCTATTCCCTGTGTGAGTTTATAACCGTTTTTGCGGAGTATGTATTCAACCCCGTAGGGAAATCTTGCCCAGGTGTCGGCGATTTCCTGGGATTGAGGTTCGGGTACTTTGCCTAATTTGAATTCAACCACGCCATCTTCAGGAAAGTTACCACTGAAAATACGAACAGTGTCTGTATTATTAGGCTTGTATGCCATCCAGATAAAACGGTCTGTTCCCACACCGAAAAGGGCGGTTCCATTATAATCTCCGTGTTCGACGCCAAGACAGAATCGCGATGATGTCCTTCGTATTTTGGCGCCGGATATGTCGATTTTAGCCTCATCTGCCAAGCTTTTTATTTTCTCTATAGCTTGATGATCGTCCCGGATATGCATTTTTGCCTCCTGTTTCAAAATCTTCAGTTTTGTATTATGGAGGCGATAAGTTAATGTCCACTCTGCGAGCTGTCAAGTTTAATCGTAGTTGAATTGCGTGATTTTGGTGCGTTGCTGACAGGTTTATGAGGTAGTTAAGCCTGACCGTTAGGAGCAAAATATAATTTAACCGAGTGCTGAATTTAGGTTATAATAAACGTTTTTGTTGAACCCGACGAATCTTGCTCGGGTTTATTTTATTAATAAGCTTTGAACACATCTGCCCGTTGCGGGTAGTTCGTGATAAGGATAATAATATGTTAAGTTCATCAAAAACATTGACAGACGGTAAAAAATCGCGTCATAAAAATAATATTACTGACGAGCCGCTGTATCAGTTGACTACTCTTGTTGCCGGTGATTTTTCATTGCAAGAAGTGCTGGATAAGCTGGCAGAGGCGGCTGTTCGCATTGCTGGGGTTAAAGCATGTTCTATTAGACTGCTTGATGACGAGACAGGCGAATTGCGTATGCGCAGTACCTACGGCCTAAGCGAGCAATATCGTAACAAAGGTGATGTTTCCAGGGAAGATCCTGTCATCAAGGCCTCTTTTGAGGGAGAGGCAGTGGTTATAGATGATATGCGCGGCGATTCTCGAATCAGCTACCATGAGGCGACAAACAGAGAGGGCCTTGTCAGCCAGTTGACGGTTGCGATGCAGTTTCGAGGGGAGATTGTTGGTGTTTTAAGGCTTTACAGCCCTAAAGTTAAGCGGTTTGACGAAAGCGACATAACGCTTGCAAGGGCAGTGGCGTCGCAGTGTGCCGCGGCGATAATAAATGCCAAGTTGTATTCTGAGGCTATCGAACGCGAGCACATAGCTGAGCAAATGAAGCTTGCAGGGGTGGTTCAGCGGCGAATGATACCCGATAAGGCTCCGCTGGTTGCAGGTCTTGATATGTCGGCGATTTATATACCTTGTTTTGATGTCGGTGGTGATTTTTATGATTTTCTTAAAATCAACGACTATTGCATCGCTGTGGCGATAGCAGATGTGATAGGCAAGGGTATCCCTGCGGCACTGATGATGAGTATGTTTCGAGGAGCGGTGCGGGCATATACCGAAAAGGGAAAAGCCAAGAAAGATGTTGCTAAAATAATCAGCAAGCTCAACAAGCTCGCATGTAGAGAGTGCAGATCCGGTGAGTTTATATCCTTGTTTTATGCGGTTATTGATGTTCGTGATATGACTATTACATATTGCAACAGTGGCCATGAGCCGGCTATATTGCTTCGCGAGGGTAAGGTTATTGAGCTGGAAAGAGGGGGGCTGGTGCTTGGTGTTGATTGTGATTGGCAATACGAAATCCAGACCGTGAATCTTGTCGATGGAGATACGCTTTTGTTTTATACCGATGGGCTTATTGACGCGGCGAATTTTAGCGGGGAATTCTGGGGCAGAGAAAGATTGCTCAGAGCTATTGACAAATGCCAGGGCGGTTCTTCGGCACAGATGATACGGAATATCCTGGGTTACAGACGGCGGTTTGCAGGTCTTGCGCGGCAGTTTGATGATACGAGCTTTGTTGTTGCAAAAGTTGACCGGCGAGCCGAGCCGGTGTTTATATAGGCAGTTTAATAGAACGGCGTAACAATTATGGCAAAATTTGTAGTTACTATTGACGGTCCGGCAGGCAGCGGCAAAAGTACAGTGGCAAGGTTAACAGCAGCAAAGCTGGGAGCAAGTTTTCTGGATACAGGGGCTATGTATCGTGCTGTTACTTTGGCGGCGATGCAGGGTGGTGCTGATCTTGAAGATGAGGAAAAATTAGCAGGTGTTGTAGATTCTAGAAAGTTTGAGTTTGCGACTCAGCCTGGACATATGGGTGTTTCCATTGACGGCGAGGATAAGACCGAGCAGATTCGCAAGACTATCGTAACTGCTAACTCTAAACATGTGGCGTCATCAGCGAAAGTTCGCGCCAGGCTTGTAGAATTGCAGCGTGAGGTTGGCGAAAATGTTGAAAAACTTGTTACAGAGGGACGCGATCAGGGGACGGTTGTTTTTCCCGACGCAGATGTTAAAGTATTTCTGACAGCAAGTAAAATGGAGCGTGCCAGGCGTAGGCATGCCGAGTTAGCTGCCAAAGGAAACAAGGACCGATTAGAGCAGGTTCTCGATGACATAATTAAGCGTGATGAAGGCGATATGGCTCGTGAGGTTGGCCCCTTACAGCCTGCCGATGATGCGATTGTGATAGATACAACTGATATGTCCGTCGAAGAGGTTGTAGATAAAATTTGTGATCTGGTGCGTGAAAAATGCGGAAAGATTTGATAAAGAATTTATGGTATTGGTTTTGCCGTTGGGGTTGCAGGTTTTTTTGCGCGTTTTGCTGGAAATTTCGCGCATACGGACGCGAAAATGTGCCTGACAGGGGCGGTTTCCTTCTTGCCAGTAATCACCAGAGCTACCTCGATCCTGTGCTCTGCGGTGTTGCGATTAAAAGGCAGTTAAATTACCTTGCCCGTGACACCCTTTTTATCAACCCTTTTTTTCGTATCCTGATTAATTCTCTCAATGCCATACCCGTTCGGCGAGAAGAGGGGGATCTTAAAGCGATGCGTGAGGTGATTTCACGGCTGAAACAAGGTAATGCTGTATGCCTTTATCCTGAGGGCACCCGCAGCGATGATGGAAGTATTCGACGGGTTAGGCCTGGATTCGGTCTTTTGGCAAGGCGGGCGAATGTTCCGATAGTTCCGATGGTTATTGAGGGGGCTTATGATCATTGGCCAAAAGGGCAAAAGATATTTGGTATCGGCGGACGGATAAGTGTGCGTTATGGAGAGCCGATATCGCCTGATCAGGTAAAAACAATGAGTGAAAATGAATTGGCTGATATGCTTACCAGCAGACTTAGAGTAATGCAGAATGAGCTGCGGGTTCGCCATGGTGTTAAAAATATTCAGTATTATAAGCAGGGTGGTAAATGAAAGTTATTGTTGCGGAAAAATGCGGTTTTTGCCCCGGTGTAAAAAATGCCATAAGTATGGCAGGGAAAGTCCTGCAGGAGCGCAGTACTGTTTACAGCCTGGGTTCTATAATCCACAATAAGGATGTCGTTGAACGAATGGCAAGGGATGGGCTCCGGACAATTTCGAGTATTGACCACGCAGAGACGGGAACGGTGCTGATTCGATCACATGGTGCGGCGCCTAGTGAAATCCGCAAGCTGCATGAACGCGGCCTTGAAATAGTTGACGCTACCTGTGTCCTGGTAAAGCGTCTTCAAAAGATAGCTGAGAGCCTCGAGTCCGAGGGTTACAAGGTTATTGTTATCGGCGACGCCAATCATCCTGAAGTTCGCGCCGTTGTCGGCTGTGTAAGTGATGTGCTGGTTGTTGAAGATAAGTCGGATCTTGATGAGTTGCCTCGCCAGGGCAAGCTTGGTATTGTTTGCCAGACTACCAAAGGCCCGGAGCATTTCGGTCAGATGGTAGGGGAAATCGCTAAACTCGGATTTGGCGAGATAAAGGTGGCTAACACTTTGTGCAAAGAGACCATCAAGAGGCAGCAGTCAGCAGTTGAATTGTGCAAGAAAGTTGATATAATGTTTGTTCTTGGCGGTTTGGATAGCGCTAACACTCGCCGGCTGGTTGAGCTTTGCAAAAAATATAATGCTGAGACCTTTCATTTGCAAAACTGGGGCGAATGTGATACAAATATTCTTTTTGGCAAGAAGACAGCAGGCGTAACAGCCGGTGCTTCGACACCGGAATGGATTATTGAGGATTTTGTCAATAACTTGAAATCTTTTGATGAAAATGAATCAAATGAATAATTATAAGCTGGTCTTTTTGAATTTTTAGCTTTATCAATTAGGATGTTGCATTGGCTGCGCTTACCAATGCTTTTTTGATAACCATTATATTGTAGTGCCGATTGGCGTAAATGTGGGCGTCTATCGGCAGAAAATGAGGTCCGCATTAGGAAACTAAAGTTATGGTAGATAGAAACATTTTTGAAAAGCTGGGACTTTCGCAGGAAGAAATTGAAAATCAGGTAAGTCAGATGTACACGGATGATGAGAGTCAATACCTGGAACAAAGTCTTGAAAAGAAAGTTGACAGCCGAGAGGCCGGCGAAACCATTGTCAAGGGACGCATCAAATCGAGAATAGGCAGCGATGTTATTGTTGAGGTCGGTCTTAAAAGCGAGGGTGTTGTAGCAGCCGATGAATTCGACAGCCCCGATGAGATAGAGCCCGGTCGCGAGATTGAGGTATTGCTTGAAGATACGGATACCGCGGGTGGGTTAATTCCACTTAGCAAGCGCAAGGCCGACCGAATTCGCGGTTGGGAGCGTATAATCGAAACCAAGGAAGAAGGCGACAGTGTTACCGGCAAGGTGGTTCGCAGAATTAAAGGCGGACTTCTTGTAGATGTGGGTGTCCCTGTGTTTTTGCCTGCTTCACAAGTTGATATTCGCAGGCCTGGTGATATAAGCAGATTTATAGGCAAAGATATTGAATGTAAGATTCTTAAGATTGACATTGAAGGCCGAAATATTGTTGTAAGCCGTCGTAAACTTATTGAAGAGGAGCGTCACGACGCCAAAGAGGCACTACTTGAGGAAATAGAAGTCGGACAGACTCGCAAAGGCGTTGTTAAGAATATTGCCGACTTCGGCGTGTTTGTGGATCTTGGCTGACTTGACGGTCTGCTGCATATATCCGATCTTAGCTGGGGACGCATTTCGCATCCTTCCGAGGTTCTCAACCTTGATGAGGAAATCGAATGCGTGGTCATTGGCGTTGATAAGGATAAGGAAAAGGTGTCGCTGGGCCTCAAGCAGAAGACAGCCAGTCCATGGGAAAACATTGAAGATAAGTATCCCGTGGGTTCTCGTGTCAAGGGCACCGTAGTTAACGTTATGAATTACGGGGTTTTCGTTCGTCTGGAAGAGGGTGTCGAAGGGCTTGTTCATATAAGTGAAATGAGCTGGACGAAAAGACTCAGCCATCCAAGTGAGATGTTAGTGGCAGGTGACGAAGTTGAGGCGGTTGTTTTGAATGTGAATAAAGAAAAGCAGGAGATTTCTCTTGGCCTCAAGCAGACAGAGATGAACCCCTGGGAGATCGCTGCCCAGAAGTATCCGCCTGGTACGGTCGTTGATGCGACAGTTCGCAGTATGACGAATTTTGGTGCCTTTGTCGAGATAGAGGAAGGTGTCGATGGTATGATCCATATTTCGGATATAAGCTGGACAAAGAAATTCAACCACCCCAATGAGGCGCTGGAAAAAGGGCAGAAAGTACAGTGCGTCGTATTGGATGTTGATCAGGAGAAACAGCGCATGTCGCTTGGTCTTAAACAACTTACCGAGGATCCGTGGCAGCGTGCGATACCAGAAAAGTATCTGCCTGGCCAGATAGTCAAAGGTAAGGTTACCAAACTTACGGCATTTGGTGCTTTCGTGCAGCTTGAGGACGAGCTCGAAGGCTTGCTTCATATTAGCGAACTTGCCGACCATAAGATTGACAAGCCTCAGGATGTCGTAAAAGAAGGCGAGGAAGTCGAGGTCAAGATTCTCAAGGTTGACACTGACTCACGCAAGATAGGCCTGAGCCTTCGCAGGGTGCAGTGGGCAGCAGAGGAAACTGAAGAAGGCAAGCCGAAAAGTGATAAGAAATCTAAAAAAGAGCCCCAAAAGCGTGGCCCTGTTGCTGTTCAGACCGTGCTTTCGGATGATCATGTAGAGGAATTGGCTGGTCGAAAACAGCAGGATCAAAGCGAATCGGAATCCACAGCAGGTGCTGATTCCGAGCCCTCTGAGCAGAAAGCAGAAGCTGAAGAAGAAAAGCTTTCTGATCAATCACACCAGGAGCAATCTGATGAGCCTGTCGGTGAGGCTGAATCTGAATCCTCTCAAGAGCAGGGCGGCGAAGAATCCGTTCAGGAAGATCAGGATAAGCAGGAGTAATAGGCCTGTATAATTTGGTTTGTACCGATAATAATACTGTCGGCGGCGTTATTCGCTGCCGACAGTTTTCTTTTGCGCAATTCGTTAAGCCATTGACAGGTTTTCCCGATAGTCTCAGCAGGTAGTGATGAAAACTGAGTCTATAAAATGCCCATCGATACGAACCGGAAGGTGCGTATCGGGCGGGAGGATTGCCATAACTTTTGATATTACACTTAAAGGATACTTAAGAGAAATCGATGAAGCGTCTCTGCTTGACTGGGAGCAAGAGAAGGAACTTGGCACGCTCGTAGTAAGGGACAACGATCCTTGGGCTCGCGAGCGACTTGTTCGCAGCAATCTTCGTCTGGTCGTAAGTATTGCCAAGAAATATCGCGGACGCGGGCTTGGGCTTGGAGATTTGATAGAGGAAGGTAATCTCGGCCTGATCAAGGCTGTAGATTATTTTGACCCAGCTCGTGGAACGCGTTTCAGTACTTATGCCGCCTGGTGGATAAAACAGAGTATTAAGCGTGCTCTTCTTGAAAACTCTGAGCCTGTGCATATTCCTACATATATGGTGACGCTTATTCACCAGTGGCGCTATACGGCTTCGGAGATGGAAATTAAGCTTGGCCGAGAGCCTAAGGTTACGGAAGTGGCCAAAGAAATGAGCATGCCTCTTCGTAAAGCCAAACTAATTCACCGGGTTGTCGATGCTATCGGTAATGTGCATAACAGCTCTCTTGAGGAGGATGAAGACCAGAGCCAGGTCTTGGCTGGCACTCTTGAAGATGAGAGTATCGGTCTGCCTGAAGACGGCATAAGTGAAGCTGAAGACATCGCCAAAATAATGCGGTTACTGGAGCAATTACATTCGCGCGAAGCTGACATTTTGCGTATGCACTATGGGTTGGACGGAGGTGAGCCTTTACCGCTTAAAGATATCGCTGAGAAGATGAATCTTACTCGAGAGCGTATTCGCCAGATTCAGAAAGGAGCTCTTAAGAAGCTTCAGGAGTATATGATCGAAGACATTGAGCCGGTTTTCGCAGCGAAGTAGAGCTTGCAATGAGCTATGGTTTTGATAGTATTGGCTTATACAAATTTGGCGATGCTATTGAAAGGTCTGTAAATGAGCGGAAAGGAAATCGATTTCAAGCGTTATATTCGCAACATTCCCGACTGGCCTAAAAAGGGTATAATGTTTCGAGATATTACTCCGCTTTTGAGTGATTACTCAATTTTTTCGGCTGTGGTTGATTCGCTTTGTGGTGATTATTCCAATGACAGCATAGATTATGTTGCCGCGGTTGAAGCGAGGGGATTTATCTTTGGCGGAGCGGTAGCCGAGCGGCTCGGAGCGGGCTTTATCCCCATTCGCAAAGGCGGAAAGCTTCCATGGGATATAGAAGCGGTTACCTATTCACTGGAGTATGGTGTTGACAAGCTCGAGATTCATAAGGACGCTTTCGCACCTGGTTCGAAAGTGTTGCTTATTGATGATCTTATCGCCACCGGCGGTTCGATGCTGGCAAGCTGTGAACTGATAGAACGGCTTGGAGGCCAAGTGGCCGGCATCGCATTTCTGGTTGAGCTTACCGGCCTGGGCGGTCGAGAAGTGCTCAAAAATTATAGTATAAGCTCCCTTGTGAAGTACTGATTTTACATATTCAACAATCGCTCAATGCGTTCCTCTGTGGGCGGATGGGTCATAAACAACTTGGCCATATTTTTGCCCGTAAGAGGTTGCACAATAAACATATTACTTTGAGCTTCAGGAACCTGCAGGGAAATCTGTCGAGCGGCGGCATCGAGTTTGCGCAGACTGGATGCCAGGGGCGCACCTGAGCCTATCAGTGCGGCTGCGCTGCGGTCCGCTTCGAATTCACGCGAACGACTTATTGCCATTCGTATAATTCCCGCCGCCAGTGGCGCCAAGATCATCATTAAAAGAGGCACCCAGGGGTTGCGTCTGCCTCTGCCGCCGAAGAAAAATGCTATATAAGAAAGGTAGGTGATTGCTCCGGCTACTACCGCAACGATGGTGCTGATTAGTATGTCCCTGTGTTTTATGTGTGAAAGTTCGTGGGCGATGACTCCCGCTAATTCATCGAGGTTAAGCATATTCCGCAAGCCGGCTGTTACGCAAACCACCCCGTGTTGAGGGTTTCTTCCTGTTGCGAAAGCGTTTGGAGCCCGAGCCGGGCTGAT
>PWDX01000010.1 GCA_003553245.1 Phycisphaerae bacterium | reverse complement strand
GTCCGGCGCCTTTAGGTTTAACTGTTCCATAAGCTCAATTGTCTGCTTTATGGCTACGGTCATTTTCTGGTAGTGCTCAATTTCGTCAAAGCTAAGCTCACGATTTCTGCGGTATTTCAGCCACTGGAAACAAACCTGGTAGCCGCCGATATGGAATTCCCACACATCCAGTTCCACAGGCTCAAAATACTGCTCGGCATTGATATATACTCTCCCGGATTCCCCCTCGTTAGCAATCCACCTGGGATAGCCCTTCTCAACAATGCCGCTGCCGGGAACCTCGAACTTCGGCCAGCCAGACTCATCTGCCAGCACATCAGACTCCAGCAAGTGCAGCCGTTTCAGCTCATCGCCGACTCTGACCAGCTCGACAAACCGTGCCTTATCGTCAATCCAGGGAACACGCGGAAAATCTATCTTCAAAAACTCCGCATAACGCTGCCGATACCACGGACTGTGAAATACAGCGTAAATATAATCAAACAAATCCTCCGGCCCAAATGTCCGCTCCAAATCACCACGGCCATCGCTTACAAACTCAAGGCCAACCCGCCCGGCAAAATCCTCTATAAAACCCTTGTCAAGATTCGGAACACGACCGTCTTTGCCTTCAGGCCATTCAGAAGACTCAAACAAGCCAGCTTTCTCAACCGTCGGATATTTATAAAGAGGAAAAAGACAAGATTGAGTTGTACTTTCGCCGCATTTGGTTTCCGTTATATATTTGCTGCAATAAAAGTGATCCATTTGCATGGACTTATTACTTCGTGCCGAAATCAACCCCAAATTCTCCCCGGCCAACATATGCCTCATAACTTCCGGTCTTGGCCAATCTACCATCCAGTCTGAATAATAAATCTTTCTTATATCAAATGGCCTATACAAGATATTCGCAACCCTTTTATCCCAGTCTTTGTCGCCTCGTATTTTTTCACGAGCTTCTGGTAGTTTCCACCCTCTCGTATCACCTGGGGGATATTTGCCCGAGCTCTTATTTGGAAATAGTTGGCGCCGTAATTGTTCATCAGAAATTAAGGGATTTTTTAATTTGGCAATCCGTTGTACCAGTTTAGCTTCATTAAAATCTATGACTATTTTATCTCTTGCTGTAACTATGCCGGTTGTATTTATAGGCAGAACTTCATTAATCTTTGCAAATTCCTTGTACTCCTCAAAATTCCGTTCGTCTCTTTCCACAAAAAAGTAATATGGGCTCTGCGGGTTTATTCCTTTCCATTGGGTGCTTTCGACAGCATTATTTTCCAGCCATTGATATTTGTCATTGCGTACGCCCCAGATGTCTTTATAACAAACGCTTGATTTGCCCCTTTTCTTGTTTCTGATAAATATGCCTATGGAAACTCCCTGCTGGATGTCGAATACATTTTCATCTTTTCCTCCATCCGGCGTTGTCTCTTTCTTCTTTACGCTGCCGTGTAAATTTAAAAGATATATCTCATCAAAAGTCTGCATCAGGCTTTGCCGCATTCCCCGGAATGTCGGATTATCCAGATAACCGTTATTGGTAATAAACGCCAGCACTCCGGCGCCGGTCTGTTCTATCCGATATTGTCCGAAACGAATAAACTTTACATAGTCATCTTGCAGCCAAACTTTCTTTTCGCCCAGCGGCTTTCCATCAACTTCATAATAACTTTGCGCCCCGTTCTTAAGCGGCAGCTTCTTTTTAAGCAAGCTATCTGTCCATTCATTCATATTCGCGGATAACCCCGAATACGGCGGATTACCCAGCACTACCATTATCGGCAGTTCATCTTTCACCTTATTGGCCGCTCTTGCCTCATCGCTTATCCACTGCACGAATACATTTTTGCTTATCTGCTCTACCTCTTCCAGAGTGTTGGTAAGGTATATCCCCACCCGCTCATCACTGCTAAAATCATAACCGCTTCGCTGAAGCTCCAGTCCAAGCTTCATATGAGCCACCGTATAGGGCGCCATCAGCAGTTCGAATCCGAACAATCGCGGCAGCAGGTGCCGGCCTACATAACCGCTCCAGCCGCCGCGCTGGCTTTGCTTTACCTGCTGTTCAATCTGGCGTATCACCTCGAAAAGAAATGTCCCCGTCCCGCAGGCCGGATCAAGTATCAGGCAGCGGTGGCTTTGTTTTTCGACGGCATTTTCACCCTCGCCTGTTTTATATACTGCCTTGCTGTTATCTGCCAGTCCTCGCGGCAGGGCGAATTTGTCTTTCAACAGCCGGTCAACGCTGCGGACAATATAGCCAACTACCGGCTCAGGCGTATAATACACTCCGCGAGTCTCACGAAGACGCGGATTGTATTCTTTGAGAAATGTCTCGTAGAAATGCACTACAGGGTCTTGTCTGCCGGACTGTTTGGCAAAATCCTGCAACACGCTGTCCATCTGGGTGTTGTTCAAAAGCGCCACAATATCATCAACCAGCCACGCTATACGCTCATCCAGGTCGGGCCCGGCTATGTGGCGAAACATCTTCTGCAAAAACGGGTTAGTCTTCGGCAGTTTCCATTCGGCGTTCTGACGCGTAAGCTCGTCGGGGCCTTCAAGGTTGCATGCGGCTGTGAACAGACCATAACAGATTGTCTGGGCGTACATATCGGCGAACTGGTCTTGGTCGAGATCGTGTAGCAACACCTGGCGGAAGCCTTCGAATTGAGTGTGCAGATTACCTTCGGTGTCTTCGCGCTCGAACGCAGCCTTTATAACATCACAAAGGTAGCGTGCAAGGTGACCCATTTTCTCCGCAAGGCGTTTGGCGCTGCTTATGCGTTCGGGCTGCTGGGCGAAAAACTGCGAAAAAAGCTCACCGACTTTGATGGCCCCGGCCTCGGTGAGTTTGAATTTCTCTCCGGCTTCTTCGGCCAGCCGTGCAGTCATACGGTGTTCGCCGCCGACATACCAACGGAACTCGATATAATCGGTAAGGATAAAATTGTGCAGGCTCGGCAGATAACGCTTTTTTATCTGTTCGCTGCGTGCCTCTTTGGTGAGGTTTTTGCCAATATCCTTTGTCTCGATATGACCGATTCGGTTTAAATTGCGTTTGGAGACGCGTCGGTTTATAAGAAAGTCCGGGGCACCGCACTCAATGCGTTTAGGCTCGTTGATGGCCTCAATGCCCGAATCCAGTGAGGTTACAAGCTGCTCAAGGCTGCCGCGGTGGCTGTGTTCAGTGGCAATACCCTGGCCGTAAACCTTATTGATTCGCCCGATATAGTGGCTGAATGCTTGCAATGACATCCTGTCCCTTTCTTTGCTTTTGCCCTTGATTGGCATAATTTTAACGATTTATGACCGTTTTGCAATTGTTATGTCAAAACTGCTGCGAAGAAGGCAAAGCGATGATAAAAATACAGCCTGACCCCGCAGAAGGCCAGGCTGTCGGAGGAGGAGGTAAGAATGAAAAAGTTAATCCACCATACTAATCGGCATCGCCGCGGGAAAAACTTCAATAATTGCCCCGTATCGCGCCCATTAATTTTCGCTGATTTTTTTAAAATCATAACTGTCTGCCTGTTAAGTATTTACATAACACGGCGAAAATTGGCCGGATTTTAGGCCTTGTCAGGAATTTGTTCGGGTATATAATGGCAGTTGAATCGCAGGCCGGTGAATAAAATGAACCGC
>PWDX01000079.1 GCA_003553245.1 Phycisphaerae bacterium | reverse complement strand
CGACTGGGTTGCCGCCGACATGCTCAGTCAGGCAGAGCACGCACCAGGAAGTGCTGTGTTATTTACAGATTCCGAGAATTTCGCTATGGCCGTGCTGGAGCATTTGAAAAAGCAGCTTGCCGACTTAGACAGAACCGAGAAAACCGTTGAGTGTCTGCGTAAATACAGCGGGATTGTTGTGTTTGAAAGCCTCGATGAAATGGTCGAATGGGCGGATATTTTCGCCGCCGAACACTTACAGATACAATGGGGCGATAATAGCCGCCAGGTGGCTCAACGCATACGCAACGCCGGCGCCATTTTCGTAGGCCATTACACACCGGTAGCTGTCGGCGATTACTGGGCAGGACCAAGCCATACACTCCCAACCGGCGGCAGCGCGAGGTTCTTCAGCGCGTTAAGCAGCAATGATTTCATCAAATCCACAAGTGTCATAGAGTTTGATAAAAAGAGGCTGGAAAACGATTCTGCCGATATAATTCGTCTTGCACAAATCGAAGGACTCGATGCTCACGCCCGGAGCATTGGAATACGCCTCGGCGCCGACACTCCTGATTAAGGAAAGTTTAACTTTGCCGATGAAATCATTTGGTATCTTTTGAAGCCTTGCTGGTCTTTTTCGCTTTTTTGGCGGTTTTCTTAGCGGTCTTCTTGCCGGTCTTTTTGGTAGTTTTTTTTCGCCCTAAAATTTCATCGACCTTATCTTCATCTTTAGGCGGCCACTTGCCCTCACCCTGTAGTTTGAGAAGATTTTCTTTCTGCTTTATGCTCACGATGGTTCGACATCTCGGAAAGCGGTTGCATCCCATAAAAGGACCGCGCTTGCTTTGTCGAATTACAAACTCGCCTTTTTTGCATTTATGGCAAGTGATGCCGGTCGGCTCAGCAGGAGGCTTCGGCGGGGCGATATTTCCTTCGGCGTCGATGTTCTGAATGGTTTTACATTCAGGATAATTCGAACAGCCCAGGAATTTCCCGAACCGTCCGAATTTTTCGACCATAGGATTACCGCATTTCGGGCATTTATGCTCGGTAACTTTTTCCTCCATCATTTTACCTTCTTTGTCACACGGCACAGCATATTTACAATCAGGGTACCCCGAGCAACTCAAAAAACGCCCCTTTTTACCGAAGCGGTACTCCAGAGGCTTACCGCATTTCGGGCAGGTGTATTCACTGGGTGTGGTTTCTGCTTTTGCATGCACCATTTCCTCTTGCGCAGTCTGGAGGTTCTCGCTGAATGGTGCGTAAAACTCTTTCAGCACACTCAGCCAGTCAATATGCTTTTCTTCTATCTCATCAAGCTGGGCTTCCATATGCCGAGTAAATGGTATGCTCATTATTTTTGGAAAATACCCGGCCAGCTTATCAGTTACGACTTCACCCAAATCAGTGGCATAGAGCTTTTTGTCACGCTGCTCGACATATTTACGGTCCTGTATCGTGCTGATAATGCTCGAGTATGTACTCGGCCTGCCGATTCCCTCTTTTTCAAGTTCTTTAACCAGTGAACCTTCCGTATATCGTGCCGGCGGCTTTGTAAATTTCTGCTGCGATTCAATATCGATCGGTTTTAGCGGCTGATTTTGCTTAACTTCAGGCAGTTGCGGCATATTTGAAGTTGTAGGCCACACGCGGGTAAATCCGTCAAAAACAAGTACTCGGCCAACCGATCGGTAAAGGCATTTTCCAACTTCCGTATTCGCCCCGATACTAACAGTGGTAACATTCCACTTACCCTCTGCCATCTGGCAAGCAACGAATCTTCGCCAGATAAGGTCATAAATTTTATATTGCTCATCGGTCAGGAATTGTCGAATATCATCAGGCGCATAATCAACATCGGTCGGACGAATCGCTTCGTGTGCCTGCTGAGCGCTCTTTTTTGATGTGAAAAAATTCGGCTTGGCCGGAACATATTGGCTGCCGAAGCTCTTGTCTATGTATTTTCTGGCCTCATTAATTGCCTGACCTGATAAGTGCGTACTATCGGTACGCATATATGTTATAAGCCCCAGCGAGCCCATCGAGCCCAGGTCAATACCTTCATACAGCTGCTGGGAGATTCGCATTGTCCGCTTTGTGCCATAGCCGAGTCTGCCCGCCGCGGCCTGCTGCAATGTGGATGTGATAAAAGGCGGCGACGGACGCGACTTTGTCAGTCGGGTTTGAATATCATCGACCTTGAAGTCAACCTTTTTAAGAGCCTCATATATTCGGTTGGCCTGTTCGGCATTGTCGGCGTGGAACTTCTTACCGCCTACACTGACAAGCTCGGCCTTGAAAGCGTTCCGCTGGCTCAGCCATTCGTACTGCTTCGCAAGCGTCGGAGGTTTGTCGTCTTCGCTCTTAGGCGTGATAAACTGCTTCCAATCCCGGCTGTAATCACGGTCAAGATCAACTGTAAAAACTGCCGGTATGAGCCAGTATTCTTCCGGCTTAAAATTACGAATCTGCCGTTCTCTGTCGACGATTATTTTTACCGCCACCGATTGAACTCGACCCGCCGATAATCCGCGAGCGACCTTTTTCCACAACAGCGGACTTATCTGATAACCCACAATCCTGTCCAGTATTCGCCTTGCCTGCTGAGCCATTACCTTGTCCATATCGAGCTTGCCGGGATTGGCAAAAGCCTCCTGTATTGCCTGTTTGGTAATGGCGTTGAAGATTACGCGATATGTTTTCTCCTCCGGCTTACCCAGCAGCTCAGCCAGATGCCAGGCGATAGCTTCACCCTCACGGTCGAGGTCAGTTGCAAGGTATATCTTATCGCATTTTTTCGCCGCGGATTTCAGCGAGCTGACGGTTCGCTTTTTGCCCGGCATTATATCGTAGTGCGGCTCAAAATTATTTTCGATGTCAACATTAATTCCCTTCGGCGGCAAATCCCGAACATGCCCCATCGAAGCCTCGACAATGAAATCCGATCCCAGGTATTTATTGATAGTTCGCGCCTTGGCCGGCGATTCCACGATTACCAGCGATTTCTCATTATTGCTCTTTTTTACCATAAGTCCTCTGTAAAGTTACAGGTTGTTTTTTGACAGGGTAAATTCATAGGCTATATAGTCGGTCGTTTCAAGCAAAAACTTGCACGATAAAATCTTGTGTATTCGCCCCGCAGTTAAAATGCCGGTCAAAGTCCGGCCAAAAGCCGCTCTAACTTTGGTTTGAGGGTTTTTATAGCCCGGCCTCGGTGCGATATTTTGTTTTTCTGCTCACCGTCAAGTTGCGCCATCGTTTTCCGTAATTCCGGCACATAAAATATCGGGTCATACCCGAAACCGCCGCTTCCGATTTTTTCTTCGGTTATTACCCCCTCGACCGTGCCTTTGCTTTCCAGCAATACCCCGCTCGGCTTTGCAAGACATATACAGCAGACAAATCTGGCTGTTCGCTGTTTTTTAGGCACGCCCTGCATTTCTTCCAGAACCTTTTCGATATTGCGATGGTCAATGAGCGTCCTTTCAGCCTCAGGCGGCTTTGATCCGCAATACCTTGCAGACCGAACACCGGGCCTGCCGTCAAGCCAGTCAATCACCAGCCCCGAATCGTCGGCCAGAGTCCATATCCCAACCGCTTTCGCATAGCCCAGTGCTTTTTTCCGTGCGTTTCCTTCAAAAGTCTCACAATCCTCCGGCACATCGGGAACCGCCGGAAAATCAT
>PWDX01000069.1 GCA_003553245.1 Phycisphaerae bacterium | reverse complement strand
CTATGCTCACGGCAGATATATAACAAGAAGCAAGCCCTGGCAGGCGAGAATGCGGTACAAAGGCCGACGGATTTCGCTTGGTGTGTATGTTACTAAAGCAGATGCGGACTTGGCTTATTCCGGGGCGTTGAGAAGATTGGATATGAATTTGCCTCCAGTTGTCAGATGAGACGGGATTATATTTCGGAGGCATTGCAAAGTGCTTTAAGAAAATTCCAAGCAATCCTCAGTGCCAAAGATAATCACCTGTCACCCGCAATCCGTACGCTGGCAGGCAGTAACAGCACTTAACATGCTGGCTCGCAGTATCCAGCACCGTGAAGCCAGAGCCGCAGGTTATCAAACCGTAATGCGGCAGTTACGGCAGCTCGAGCCGGCACGCAACGCGATGAGGGGCATACAGGGTATATGGAACAGGATTAAGGAAGAATCGGCCAAACCGCAGCCGGATCGCCAGAAAATAGAGCGTATGAAGCGGGATATGACCCGGCGGGCGAGGGTGTTTTTGGGAAGGTATGAGCAGTAAACAGCAGGACAAAGGCTCATTTTTCTGGTGTTTTTCATATTAACTGCTTGTTGGGGGAAATTTTCGTTAAAAACCGAAACTTTTTAGACAATTTTATTGACAGTAGAGCTTCTTGTTCGCTAATGTAAAGCAAGTTGACGGGAGAGCTTTTAAGTAAGTTCTTCTCAGTCGTCATACCTAAAACTCCCCCGCCGAACGGTGTATGTGCAGGTATTGTTCTGCCTTGAGTTCATATTTGAGGCTTTATGACGGCCTGCGCAAACTTATTTTGCAAGGTATACTATGTAGAGCAGGAGGATATTATGAAAAAGACAATTCTTAGCAGCGTTTTTGTGATGATTTTTTCGGTTTATTCTTTTGTGCAGGCCGGTTTCTATGGAGGGGGCAGCGGAACGGCTGATGACCCGTATCAAATCCGCACTGCAGAGCAAATGAACACGATAGGACTCAATCCGGATGACTGGGCCGGCCACTTTCAGCTGATGAATGACATCAATATGTACGAATTCCTGGGCGATCCTGATAACTGTCTGCCAAGAGAATATAACATCATTGGCAGCGGAGCCGATAATCCTTTCAGCGGTACATTTGACGGCAACGGCTATGTTATAAGCAATTTTAGCTATTATAACGGAAGTGCACCGTCTAATTATGTAGGGCTGTTTGGCTACACAAGCAGCACTGCCAAGATACTGAACCTTGGTTTAGAAGATGTGTACTTTGGCGCATACTACAGTAATTCAGTTGGAGTACTTGTCGGTTATAATAAGGGCGAAATAAGCGGCTGTTACATTACCGGTATGGGTGGACCCCGCGGAGCTAACCGGGTTGGCGGACTGGTGGGCGAAAACTGGCCGCCCGGGACTATCACCGCATGTTATTCTAATGTTTCCATAATATGGGGCAAGGAAGACATTGGCGGACTGGCAGGATTGAATCAGGGTATAATCACGATGTCTTATGCAAACTGCAGTGTCATTGGAGAAATCGGCGTCGGTGGACTGGTTGGACGGAATTATGGTTCCATAAGCAAATCTTACGCAACAGGCTGGTTAAGCGGCGAATTGTTCTGGAGCGGCGGGCTGACAGGGCTTAATTCCGGCACAGTAGCGGACTGCTATGCCGATCTTTCGGTCAATGGGGGGCAATTCTGGAGCGGCGGCTTGATCGGTTGGAACTCCGGCTCTGTAACTGACTGTTACTCCGCAAGCACTGTCAGCGGCGGTTCTTATGTCGGCGGATTCGCCGGCGGTAACTATAGCGACGGAATCTTCAGCGGCTGTTTTTGGGATGAGCAGTCCAGCGGAACAGGCGATGGCGTCGGTGACGGTTCTTCGAGCGGATTGACCGGCAAGACGCAACAGCAAATGTATATGGCCGGCACCTTTGTGAACGCCGGATGGGATTTTTCTGATGACTGGGTCAGCGGAACATGGCGAATGTGTTCTGATGGATTTGATTACCCCCAATTGTGGTGGCAGTTCAGCTTTAAGGGTGATCTGGATTGTCCCGACGGGGTTGCTCTGGAGGATCTGGTTTATCTTGTTGAGCGATGGCTATTGGATGATTGCGGTGATTATAAAGATTGCGACTGGGCCGATGTTAACCGTGATGGCATTGTGAATTCGAAGGACTTTGCGGTGCTTGCCAGTAATTGGCTTGATCGTAAGCCTCCTGACATTGACTGGGTTGCTGTAGAATTGTATGACTGGTACTCAGTTGAAATGAGCAGATACCACACTACTAACGCCCAGTATGCTCAGTACCTTAACTCTGCCTTGAATTCCGGCCATATCAGACTTGACGGAAATCTTGTAATAGGCGTCAGAGGGCTTTATTCCGGGCAGGTCTATTATCAGCTTTATATGTTGGGACATACCGGCTATGGTGCGACAAACGGAGGCGCCTCAAGAATCAACTATAGCAACGGTAAATTCACGGTTGATACCGGCTTTGAGAATCATCCTGTAACTTATGTGAGCTGGTATGGGGCGACAGCCTTTGCCGACTATTATGGCTGGGTCTTGCCTACGGAGTACCAGTGGGAGGATGTGGCTCGCTACACTGATACCCGTGTCTACGCTACGGGCAGGTATCTCTATGATTATGATTCCGGAAAATTTCTGGCCAACTACCGGGCAAATGGAGACGACAGCCTTTCTCCAAGCGATTTGCCGTATCACCCCTGGGTCGAGCACGGCACCAGTGAGGTGGGTTATTTCGGGACATTCGGCTATGGGCTGGCGGATATGGCGGGAAATGTATCTGAGTGGACGAGTACTGGGACGGCCGAAACACACAGGACCGTTCGCGGCGGCAGCTGGGCGTCATCCGATCAGGCATGCTCTGTATGGTGGACGGGGTTGGCCTCGATCGAGACCATGAGCCCCATAATGGGTTTTCGTGTTTGCCGCTGAGAGTTTTTTATGCGAATCTTATGTGGTTTCTTTTTAGGGAGGCAAAATGAAAAAGCACATCGAAATTACCATTATTGGGCTTGTTATGTTGTTTTCCGGGGTAACAACGGCCCAGAAATACTCCGGCGGCGCGGGAACAGAAGCAGATCCTTATCAAATCAGCACTGCCGATGACTGGCAGGAAATGTCAGATAACATCACCGACTGGGATAAACACTTTGTCCTGACGGCCAATATTGATTTTCAAGGGCAAAATATCCTGCCCGTCGGTTGGTCTTTTGATTATCCCTTCAAAGGGGTGTTTGACGGCCGGGGACATGTTTTCAGTAACTTTCAGATGGACTATCCAGACGCAGACAATACAGCTCTGTTCAGCTTTATCGGCAGCAGCGGGTCGGTAAAGAATTTGGGAGTCGTTTCATTCAGTACTCGCGGGAAGGATTATGTAGGCGGCCTGTGCAGTAGGAACATGGGCGGCACAATCACAAACTGCTATGCTATTGGTACGATAGAAGGCGATCAATATGTCGGCGGGTTCTGCGGGCATAACTCGACCGGCACCATCCTGCAGAGTTATGCCGCGGTAGATGTTAATGGTGGAGACTATGTTGGCGGATTGTGTGGTTTAAATTCCTTTCTGGGGACGACGAGGAACAGTTATGCCACTGGTATTGTAACCGGCACAGGGAACCACATAGGAGGGCTGGTGGGGCGTAATGATCAAGGTAGAATCATTCGCTGCTATTCGATGGGCAAAGTAACGGGAAATGAAGATGTCGGCGGCCTTGTCGGCAGTCGGGTGACCGGGTTCCACTACGAAGATATACGAAATTTCTGGGACACAGAGACTTCAGAGATTGATACCAGTGCCATGGGAACGGGCAAGACAACTGTGCAAATGAAAACCCAAGCCACATTTACAGAGAGCACTTTGTTGCATTCCGGCTGGGATTTTCTGGGTGAGTCGGATAACGGGACAAACGATATATGGCGGATGTGCCAAGACGGCTTGGATTATCCGCGTTTACGTTGGCAATACAGTCGATATGGAGACTTAGACTGTCCCGATAGCATTGGACCGCAAGACCTGGCCTATTTGGCGTATCGATGGCTATGGAATGATTGCGGGTCGCTGAATAACTGCGATTGGGCCGACATAAACTGCGACGATATTGTAAACTTCCAGGATTTTGCCATATTTGGTCAATACTGGCTTGCTGAGTTTATTGTTCCGGATGTAACAGATATGCTTTTAGCTGATGCTCGAACGGTAATTACTAATGCCGCTCTATTTGTTGGGACTGTATCCGAAGAATACAGCGATACATTCCCCCAGGGCCACGTCATCAGCCAGTCTCCTGCTGATGGAGAATCTGCGCTGCCCGGTTCGGTCGTGAATCTGATTATCTCAAAAGGCATTGAAATGGTTATTGTGCCTGATGTCACTGGTATGTCCCAAGCAAATGCCGAGACAGAAATTGTCAGCGCCGGACTGGTTGTCGGGACAGTTTCCGAGGTATTCAGCGATACGGTTGCTCAAGGCGATGTTACTACCCAAGACCCTGAAAGTGACCAAAGCATTCCCTCGGGGTCACCAGTAGATTTGGTTGTCTCAAAAGGGTCTACCGCTGAAATGGTCTATATCCCCGGCGGCACATTTCAGATGGGGTTTACTTTTCTTGAAAACGCTGATGATGAGAGACCTGAACATACCGTCACATTAAATTCGTTTTACATGGGCAAATACGAAATAACGAATGGCCAGTATGCTAAATTTCTCAACTCTGCCTTAAGCAGTGGAACAATTTATATGGATGATGGTATTGTCCGCGGCACGGAAAATAACCTGCCTTATTGCGAAACTGCGGATGTTTCCGGTTCCTCCAGCCATATCAACTACTACATTATTTATAGCCCTGTCCCACCCTATAATCCAATTTCTCAAGGTTTCAATGTGCTGACCAAGGGTGGAAGAGATATGGATAACGACCCTGCCGTGACAGTAAGCTGGTATGGGGCAGCTGCTTACTGCAACTGGCGAAGCGAGCAGGAAGGCAGACAGCCGTGCTATGACCTGTCAACATGGGAGTGTGACTTTGATAAAAACGGTTACCGTCTGCCTACAGAAGCCGAATGGGAATACGCCGCACGCGGTGGAGCATCTCCGTATACACGCTATCCGTGGGCAAACGGTATACATCATTTGGCTGCAAACTACAAGGCAAATGGCGATGCTTATGATTATGATTGGAGTCCCTATACAACGGATACATACCATCCCCAATGGAATGACGGAATCTTCCCTTATACCGCACCGGTGGGCAGCTTCCCGGCCAACGGGTATGGGCTGCACGATATGGTCGGCAATGCCTGGCAATGGTGTAATGATTGGTATTTTGCCGATTATTACTTAATCAGTTTTCCGGAAACAATCAATCCAACCGGGCCGGCTAGCGGCACCCATCGCGTTGTTCGCGGTGGAAGCTGGCTCAGTGACGCCTTTCTTTGTCGAACGTCTTATCGTGGCGATATTACTCCGGACATGACTTTTGAAAGTGTTGGTTTTCGTGTTGTCCACAAAGATTAGCGGTAATGCCGTTTTTTTTGAACCGCTAGAAAAATGGATATTGTGCCTTGCCAGGCTTGGCAGTCTGGCACTTACTGACAAAATACAAGGCATAAAGCCTTAAGCGGTGACGATTTTATGGCCCGGCGCGATTGGCCGGGCCCTTTTTATGCCAGAATATCTGTAAGCAGCTTTAACCTTGTTTTTTGTCTATATTTTGCCCCAACTCTTCTAGAATCCTGCTTCGGCGTATGAATGGGGTTCATAGTATATTACCAGCTCCGGCTCGAAACCGGCAGGCACTTCAGTCAGTCCGGAGCGATTGAAATACAGGTCGTTGTTGCCGGATACAGTCAAATCGCTGTGGGCATAATTAAGAACCGAACCTCGAATAGTGCCGCCGGCATTGCCACAGAAAGTTATACCGTTGGCGGCGATGGCCCCGTTGACCGTCCCGAAGTCGCCCTCGAATGTCACGCCAAATCCAGGAGCCATTATAAATGTTCCCGTCTCTTCGTGCAAACCTTCAAATTGCTCCTCATTCGGCAAATCTTCTACGGATTTGCTATTAACATTGCCGGCAAAATAAAATTGATTGGATGATCCGGTAGAACCTCTCCAATTGCCGTCGCCTACGATTATACCCTCGATAGTAACACCACCGCCAAATCTTACTACATTTGGCGATTCAATATAAATAACACCCCGCAATGTGTCCCCACCGGAAAATTCCGGGTCAGTCCCGCCTGGTATTCGGATGTTCTCATACGGCTGATCGGGATCATAAGTATTAATCGCATAGTGCTTAAAATGGCTGGGGTTAGGTTCGGGAAATTCTATTTGACCAATTCCGGTAGCCACATTCTGTTTAGCATCTTCGCCCGTTGCACCGGCAATTTCTGCATTTGAACCGAGAATAACATTTTCTTCGACCGTATAATCATTTGAGATACTTACATGACCGGCGATTTTCGAAGGTCCTTCCATTGTTAATGCCGGAGTTGTATCGGTTTCGATATAGGTATCGGCATCTATAACTTGCTCACCATCAACAGCAATGTTTCCCTCAAGTTTGAGTGGGCCTCTTGTTGCCACACCATAATCAAAAACAGTGTTGGCTCTTTCGCCGTAGCGGAAGTGCACGCGAATTCTTCGTGAAAAATCCTTAGCATAGCCGGTGATGTCCACCTGAAAAAGATCGTTAGTTAAAGCCGTTATCTCTGCCGAAAAAGATTGTTCTGAGTCCTGGTCAATCATAACATGTGAGATTTTTATCTGGTCGCCGCTTGTAGTCATAGAAGCATTTTGCAAATCATTAAGAGTGTCCTGTAATTGATCGGCAATCTCGGAGAATCGCTGTGATTCCAGCGTGATTCCGGGAATTGACAGACTGCTCAGCCAGTGCCTGATAACTTCCAGGCCCGACTCGGCTGAAGCTCTGGCGGCATTGGACTTTTGTTGATTCTGAGCCATTTGAAGGTTAGAACCGGTCATTGTCGCCATAGAGACCGCTAAGGCCGAAAATAATACAATAAATATCATAGACAACAGCAAAGCTGCGCCTTTTTTTGAATTAGGCGGATGCATGATAGTTTTCCCCCGGTTAAACTGGCTGTATCGCGGTACTAAATGTTGATGTTGTGTTTCTATATCCGGATCAAATGTAGTTGCTTGTCTCCTTGAAAACTATATAAAACAATAGAGTAAAACAAAAACGGAATTATTTACTTCGGCCTTAAGTTTTTAGGCTCTACAGTCGGAGGTTTTAGTGTGTAGCCCTTGTCACAAATAGATTGCTTAAGAGAAATGTTTAATCGAGTCCTGTAAGCCAGTTATCTGCAAATACGGCCACATCTGCTATGTCTATGCTACTGTCAGGGTAAAGATCGCATATTTTGAGGAAACCTTCATCGTCTTCATCGGTAGTCCAAGCTGAGGCCAGAACCGCAAAATCGGCAAAATTAACTGCTCCGTTATAAGTCAAGTCGCCAACGGTAACATAGCCAATATTCTCGGGATGCTCATCCGGGTCGCTTTGCCCGCCATCGGCCAATCCGCGCGCCGAGGCTTGCGCTAGCCCGCTGTCAATCAGTGCCTGGCGAAGAGCGTAGACTCCCGCAGCATCGTCCGGCTTGCCGTTGGCAGCGATATACAATGCTGCAAGGCCGGCAGCATGCGGTGCTGCCATGCTTGTGCCGCTTTTGGTGCTATACCCACTGTTTTTATCTGTGGAATAAATAAAAACCCCCGGCACAAGCAAGTCAATGGCCTTTCCGGTAGAATTGACGGGGTTATCTGCCACAACCGAATTGCTGTAATTGCTAAATGACGCAAATGTATCATCCGGACCAACACTTGTTGACGCCCCCCTCCCGCCAGGGTTGCCGTCGGTATCAACCATTGCAGAGACGGTCATAACTTCAGAATATGCTGCAGGAATCGTGTCATCGGATGTTCCGAAAATACCGTCGGGACCGTAAACATCTCGTGCAGAATTTCCTGCCGCTGCCACATAGACGACACCTTTTGCAACACTCTGTTTTATTGCCTCATGAAAAGAACTATGAACCCCTGTCGCAGAGAGGCTCATATTAACCACATCAATTGTATCCGCATTTTTGGTGACCCAGTCTACCGCCTTTATAACATCCCCTAAATTCGGCTCAGGGCCAATATTGCCAAATACTCTAAGTGCCCAAAGCCGCGCGCCGGGCGCAACCCCTGCCATTGCTGTTTTCGAGTTATACTTAGCCCCTGCAATGCCTGCTACATGTGTTCCGTGGCCATCAATGTCTCCATACGATGCCGGTTGCCCCGCAGTAAAATTTCGCCCTCCTGCAATGTTAAGATCGGGGTGATTATCAATCCCGGTATCGATTATGGCAATATCGACATCTACGCTCTGACCGCTGCCTATGTTAGCTATTGGACTGTTGTGTGCGTTTATACGCCGAACGCCTGTGGGTATATCAAGTGAGCAGGTTGTAATTTTCAGGTTTGGCTCAACATCTACAACGCCGGGCACTCGTAGCAACGCCTGGCTGGCTAAGCCTTCCGGCAAATAAATGGAAAATCCTTGAATAGCTGTGAAGTATCGATGACCTATTACGCCGCCGGTAGCTCTTTCGGCTGCCATAGACGCCTCGATTACGGCATTCTCGTTTTTTCCCGTTTCGAGTCGAACTATGTACGAATCAAGTATAGCCTTGCCGAAAGCGTTTGAGGCAAGTACTAGCAAAAGTAGTACCAATAGTCCAGTTATCTTTTGCACTGTAGTTTCTCCGGTTGTAAATTAGTATTTGTTTTATACATTATAACATATTTAGGCAATTCAGTTTTAGAAAAGAGCGAAAATTTAATTATCTGCCAAGCCGCCACAGAAATTGGCACAGTCCTGCTTAGGGGACCAAAACCCTGACTTAATTGGCTAACTCTTTGTATATCAAGGCCTTACGAAAAACAGCATCAGCCTTGACAGTGTTTGTTTTTTTTTGTATACTTTTACGACACGGGGAAGGATTGGGTAAAATTGCATGAATTAAATTCATTTGCTATGTTTGTTTTGTTAAACGAGGAGAAATAATGGAAAGTTCGGAGGTTAAAACGGAAGAGCTGTCATTGGGGGCCAAGGCTCTAAATTCCGCTCAACTTGCGGCTTACTCTCTTAAAGAGCGTGCAATGCTTCTTTTTGTTGTGGGAGTTACTTGCTCATTTGCAATCACTCTTGTTTTCTATCTTCATAACAGGCTTGTCGGCGTAGAAGCAACTTTTGTTGTACTCTTTTTTATTCTGTTCAAGGCACTTATCGAGATTTGGTGCAGTCTTTATGCAGGCTATTTTGTTTTTATCAGTCTTCATTATCTCGCTACTGTAGGCAAAAGAGAACCTGATTCATATGACACTAATGCTAATTGCCCGTCCTTGGCTATTGTTTATCTATGCTGTGAAGATGTAGAGCCGGACTGCCTTGAAACCTTGTGTAAAACAAAAACAAGCGGGGCATTTAAAGTTATAGTTCACGATGACTCAAAGGATCCCTCTGAGAAGATACGAGTTGATGAAACTGCCCAAAGGCTATCTCATAAATACGATGTCGATATAGAGGTTCTGCGTCGAGGTAACCGAGAAGGAGGCAAACCTGGTGCCATGAATTATGTCCTGGAAAGGATTCCTGAATCATTTGAATGGATGCTGCTCTGTGATAACGATTCAATGTCGATGGATGATCAGTGGTACTTAAAGGTATCGCAAGAGCTCAAAGATCCCAAGCTAGCGTGCGTACAGTTTCGGAATGTGGGTACAACCAGTAAGTCTGCTTCGGCATTAATGAAAAACCTTACAAGATCGATTGATGTTTTTGAAGTATTCGTCTCTCCGGCTGAACGCTTTGGGTGGATACCTTTCTTTGGCCATAATGGCATATTGCGACTTAGTGCAGTTCGCGAAGTGGGTGGATTTCAGCCAGGTGAATTTGCTGATGATATTGATATGTCTATAAGGCTGAATTTAAAGGGCTATCGTATCCGCTATAGAAAGGACATAGCGTTTTCTGAAGCACATCCTGAAAATTATCGTGCCTTCAGGGCTCGTTCCTATAAATGGGCGTACGGCTGCTCCTCTGTTCTTCGCCGGTGGACTATGCCTATCCTCAAAAGCAGTGAAATGAAGCTACAGCAAAAATTCTTTTTTTTCATATTTATAGGGTTTTATTTCACACAAATCTTGCTATTGTCATATTTGTTAATTACATACTTTCTGTTGCCGTTAATGATTCCACAGTATGATTTTTCCCCGATATTTTCTGTTTTTGGCGGCACTCTGGTGATATTTCTCATGTACCTGCCGACAATGGCGTATTTTCTTGGCAATGACATATTCCACAAATGGCCGATTTTCGGTTTGAGCGTAGGCCTGATTTACGGAAGTATTGATTTTGTTTCAGCTCGGGCTGTCATAGACTGTTTCACAAATAAAGTCCGCACATGGACACCAACAAATACTGTTAAATCGGGTTTTTCTAACCCTGTCAGCAGTTGGTTTGAAAGTGCTATGGGATTCGGCATGTTAGCAATACCATTTGTCATGCTGCCTCATCTGCTTTATCTGCCGTGCTCGTATTTATTTGCTCTTAAGTTTCTCGCTATCCCCATGCTGTACACAGTTTATAAAAAACACGATACTTCAGTGTCTATAGAACATGACTTAGAACCAGAACTGTCGTAAATTGGAGGAACTGATGGTTTATAGGAAAACTTATTTTACAGGGTTGTTAGGGTTGGCTGTTTTTGTATTATTTTTATCATTTTTAATTCAGCCAGCATTTGCTGCCAGTCAAATTGAAATTAGCGGTAAGCGATTACTTCGAGACGGCCAAAACTTCGTTGTCAAAGGCATCGAATATAGCCCCTGGGGCCCGGGTACAGGTCCAGGGCAAGGTGAATGGCCGGATAATTCTCAAATCGAAGAAGACATGAGGCTTATTGAAGAATTAGGCTGTAATGTTATTTCCGTGGTGGATCCACCGGCAAGGTTCTTCGAAGTGGTCAAAGACACCGACCTGCTTATAATCTATACATTCGGTATTTTTCAAAGGCAGTGGGAGGATTTTGATACCGAAGAATTTGTGGAAAGAGAAAAAGAGTTTTTTGAAGCTTTTAAGAAACACAAAAATAACCCCCAGATTTTTTTATGGTTACTTGGCAGAGAAATAACGCCGGCAGCTTTTCAAGAGCACGGTAGCGAAATTATTGCGTGGATGAAAGAAATGTATGAGCAGATGGGCTCCCTCGAACCCGATGTTCTCGTAAGCCACGGCAATTGGCCACCTTTGAGGTCATTAGAATTAGACTTTTTTCAGATTAGCTGTTTTGCCGTGTATCCGGGTTGGCCTCCGGAGGTCTCACTTCAGGGCTTTGGCAATTACATAAAAAATAAACTTCAGCCTGTCGCTGGTAATCGGCCGTTATTGATAACAGAATTCGGGGCCAATTCCATTGAGGCTTCGTTGGAAGAACAGGGGCAGATTTTGCAGGAATGCTGGACGGAATTGATGGAGGCTGGCGCAACCGGTGCGGTGGTTTTTAGTTTTATGGATGAATGGTGGAAGAATTATGATAGACCTATTGCTGACGGCATGTGGTGGCATCGGGTACCGGATCCAAATTCTGCCCATACGCATCATAACGACCCCGAGGAACATTACGGCTTAGTTCGGGCTGACAGAGCACCTAAGCCTGCGTATTATGCTGTGAAAGAAATGTTTAGCCGCCCGGCAGATTGGCTTGGTCGACGCAGGAGATCGCGTACAGTTTTGATAGCAGGAATTGGCTTCATTGCATTTTTAATTGGAGCCCAGATATTGAGCAGGAGGAGTGGTAAGATGGCCAATAGACAAACTCAAAATCAGAGCGAAGGCAACAAAAGTAATAAAGGTTTTACCCTGATAGAGTTGCTCGTTGTTATAGCGATTATCGCATTGTTAATGGGTATTTTATTGCCTGCTCTGAACAGAGCTCGTGAAATGGCAAGACGTACTGTATGCCTTAATAATTTAAAGCAAATCCATTTAGCAACAACTATGTATGCTGATGACTATGACAGCAAGCTGCCTCCAAGGGTCGAGAAAAGTGGCAATAAAATCTGGGGCAACTGGCTTGGTTCAAGGTGGAACCCTTACGGGCTTGGAAATCTTATCAGCAGCGGTTTCATAGACGAGCCACAATTGTTCTATTGTCCAAGCAACCAAATGTACCGATTTGAAGAGCAATATTGGTTTGACATAGAAGGTTCTGAGTCAGTGATGACCTATAGGTATCGCAACAATAATTGGCAGGGACACCCTATAAGATGGCATGAAATATATGTGCCTGAAACTATTACAGATAACGGTAATTTAGCCCTCGTTGCCGATGATCCTTATCGTAACTGGCAAAAAGAAGCCCATGAGACCGGGTATAATGTAGTGTATCTGGGTGGGCACGCTGAGTGGGTAGACGACCGTGAAGACAAAATTAACGGTGATCTATATAGAGCCTGGCAGTACTTCGATACCGGAGTAATAGATGATGAGTGCAAATAATACTTGTGAGGAGATTTAAAGACTATGTTTACGGGACATAAAAATATCATGGCCTGGTATTTGTTCGCAATGTTTGGTTTTGTTTTGGTAAATGTCTCTGCCGCAAAGACACTTGTAGATTGCAACGCAGCGGATCCAAACCAGTTGACTGTATACGAATTCTACGGTGAGGATGAACTTGACAATTTCGGAATTGGCTTGGCAAGCGCAGGTGACTTTAACGGTAACGGGATTGCGGACTTGATTGTAGGCGCACCGGGTCATTCAGATGATGCGGGAGCAGCATACCTGTTTACCGGGGGCTCTCGCAGCGATTCGCAAACTTGGGATTTCCGCCTTTTAGGAGAAGCTCCGGATGATGTCTTAGGTTTTGCCGTAGCCGGTGTAGGCGACCTGGATGGCGATGGATTTGATGACATAGCGATAGGCGCCCCCAACAATGACCGTGAAGGTGTAAATAGTGGCGCAGTTTGGATAATATATGGAAGTGATCCGCCATTTGGAGAAAGGCAAACGGTTTTGACCAACCCTAATCCAAATCTGATGAGATTCGGTTACTCTATCGCCGCTGGAGACTTTAACGGTAGTGGTTACAACGATCTGGCCATAAGTGCGCCGGCGAGAAGAAGCCAATCATTTGAAAAGGAAAAAGTATACATATATTTTGGCGGACCAACCCTGAGTAATACACCCGATGTTATAATTGAACCGGACGGCTATGACGAAAGGTTTGGGACATCTATCGCTTGCGCAGGAGACGTAAACGGCAACGGCTACGATGACTTGATTGTAGGGGCACCCTACTACGGTGATTTTCAGGAAGGTGACCAACGTGGCAGGGCTTACATCTATTATGGTGGCGCCCCAATGGATACTACACCGGCTATTGTATTGGAGGGAGCAGAAGAGTATTGTTGGCTTGGCTATAGCGTGGCCGGTGCGGGGGATGTTAATGGTAGCGGCTTTGATGATGTTATTATAGGTTCGCCAACATATCCGGGAGGTGGAACAGGCAATCCGCGCTACGGTAAAGTTTATATACTTTATGGTGGTACTGATATGGATAATGAGCCCGATGTGGAACTGGTGGGTGAAAACAACGATAATGAGTTTGGATGGAGTGTTGACGGCGGTCTGGATATGAATAACGATGGCTACGACGATATAATTATCGGCGCCCGTTTCCGTAACTGCCCCGCTGAGAGTGGTGGAGCTGCTTACATATATTATGGAGGTAACCCGATGCAACAGCACCCGGTCGTTGTTGCAGGATCTACTGAAGACGATGATGCTCTCGGCAGTTCCGTAGCAATGATTGGCGAGTGGTCAGAGAGTATGCCGCTGGCTGCCGCTGCGGCCATATGGAATGATAAGGGAATGGAGGTTGATGATCCGCAAAATGAGGGGGCATTTGGCGCTGTGTTTCTGTTTGCTGCTCCGCCTGAGATACCGGGTGATTTTAACCGTGATGGCTGCGTCGATATTAAGGATTTAAGTATATTCATGCGCCATTGGCTGGATGATGACTGTGATGATTTGAATTGGTGTTCAGAAGCCGACATGACTAAAAACACCAAGGTAGAATTTGAGGATTTTGCGCTTGTCGCAGAGTATTGGTTGTATGGTTGCCATTAGTGTCATTTGTCTTACAAAGCCGTTAAATTTCAGGAGTAAAAGAAATGAAAATATTAATAACAGGCGGAGCTGGTTTTATCGGCAGTCATCTTGCCGAGAAATTATTAGCCAAAGGCCATTTTGTGATAATTATGGATAATTTTCATACCGGCACAAAGGAGAATATCCGCCATTTACTTGGAAGTCCATACTTAGATATAGTACGCCATGACATAACTCAGCCATATCGTATCGAGGCCGATATGATTTATAATCTGGCATGTCCTGCTAGCCCGATACATTATCAAAGGTCACCGGTACGAACCGTAGAGGCCTGTGTGATGGGCCCCATTAACGCTCTGGCTCTTGCACACGATATTAAGGCTCGCGTGCTACAAGCATCGACAAGCGAAATTTACGGTAATCCAGCAGTGCATCCCCAAAAAGAAGATTATTGGGGCAATGTGAATCCAATAGGCACCAGAAGCTGTTATGACGAGGGCAAGCGCGTTGCTGAAACTTTATTTTTTGACTTTCATCGTGAAGCCGGGGTAGATATTAGAGTTGCTCGAATCTTCAATACGTATGGCCCTAAAATGAGTCCTGATGACGGCCGTGTTGTAAGCAACTTCGTTTTGCAGGCATTACGCGGTGACCCCATTACTATATATGGCGATGGTGCACAGACCAGGTCGTTTTGTTATGTAACAGACATGGTTGACGGGCTTATCCGCCTGATGCATAAGGATGATTTTACAGGTCCGGTAAATTTAGGAAACCCGGACGAAAGAACCATCAAGGAAATCGCGGAGTTAATTGTTAAGCTTACCGGTTCTAGCTCTAAGATAATTTTCAAGGCACTGCCAAAAGATGACCCTGAACGCCGAAATCCGGACATATCTTTAGCTAAGAACGTTCTCGACTGGGAACCCAAAGTATCACTGGAAGAAGGCTTACCGGAAGTAATAGACTATTTCCGACCATTGGCTAAAGCAAACTCCAGTCCTGAAAAGATGCCAAGATAATTCCCTCCCTATTTAATCGGGGCAAGCAACCCAAAATGGCGTTTAAACGGATCATTTGCTGCTATGTTAATAAGTTTCAAGATTTGCTTGGGCCAATAGTCCAAAAAGAATGATTTGGATTAAGCCCATATTGAGCTATACTTTAATGGGAGGCTTTGTATAAACCCGAATGATAAATGATTTCGGGCTCGGAGGTAGTTATGAACATCACCGATATACTGCCGCAGCTTAATAGCTTGAAAGAACAGCTTTCCAAGAAACTTGGCGATAAATGCAATCCCAGAGAACTGAATCGAGCATTTATCTTAGAAGCTTACCGCAAGGGCTACCGGGTTTCGCTTATTGCGGCGGCGTTGGAGTGCAGGAAAGATGATATTTATGCGATAAAGAGGGGTGAATCGCTAGATATTGACCAGGCAAAAGCAGCAAGGGAGAAAGCAGGTAAAAGTCGAGGTAAACGGGGTTTATGAGACAGCCTGAGTTAAGACTTCAAACGGATTGACCTCAAATTGGGGAAGTTTAGAATGAATTGCAAAGGCAGGATGACGGTCTCTATATGGCCATATAGCTCATAAATGAGCATTATACCGACATACAAAAACAGCCTGCCTACTTCTTTAAGCT
>PWDX01000201.1 GCA_003553245.1 Phycisphaerae bacterium | reverse complement strand
CAATGTTTTTTACACATCTTCATCTTGTTCCGCAGGGACTGACCCAGCTTGAATGGTACACTTTCAGGCTTGAATTGAGAATGAAACTTCTTGATTTGATCACCGAACACGGGAATGTAAAATATGTCATTAACGGCCATGTCCATAACGGTATAAAGGCTTCCGTGAAGATGTCCTGCATTTATAAAGGCACCAGATTTATCACTTCCCCTACGATTATAGAAGGAAGAAATTTTGGCGAGGAATTTGCCAAATATGAGCCCGGGCTTCCTGTAGGGGGTTATTATATTACAGCTGACTTTGACGACGAAGATGTTACGCTCAAGGGATGGCTTGTTGGCGTTGAAAAGCCTTATGTTTACCCTAAAGACCTCCGTGTTTTTACGCGTAATATCGAACCTCGATGGTTTGAACGGGTTATTGATTTTAGGCCTACTGATAAACTTATAAATGGCGGGTTTGAAAAGTCCGGGCTTGATGGATGGAATACGACTTATAGGTATATTGCCGATGAAGATCCTGCGTTTTTATGGGAGGCTACTGACAGGCATAGTAAATCCGGCAGTTATTCTGCCTATGTACAAACGAAGTCAAAAGGCAGGGTTTTCTGGGCCAGAGATGATATGACGGGTCTTTATCAGGTTGTGAAAGTTCCGCAAAAAGGCAACCCGGTACTTCGAGCTAGCTACTTTGTTGAAAACAGACCAATAAACGGTGGAGGATTTATTCGATTTAACGCCATGACCGATAATGAGTTTAAGTATCTTACGATGTGCAAATGGGGCTCGAACAAGAATAAAAGCGATTATCTGCCTCGTTCGGTTGGTTATGAGATTCATGGATGGCAACAAAACTGGGCTTTTCTGCAGCAGATGGGCAAGCAGAAACGGGGTATGTACTGGCATATGCCCGACGATCCGGGGCAGTGGTATGATTTGGAGATTAATATTCGCGAGCTTTATGATCGAGCTCATCAGCAAGCAGGAGCCTTCGACAAGCTTGGCATTAATAAACTATTTGTTCAGGTGGGAACCTGGTCGAATCGCGAACAAGGCTCGATAAGCGGGGCTTATTTTGATGATGTGTCGCTGGAGTCATCGTCTGCAAATATAATTTCAAATCTTAATGGAGCAGAGTTACTGATCAATGACTGGGTCTTCAGTACCAGATTTGGTCAGGACTTGATAGACAGTGAAGCCAGAAGAGAAGCCAGGAGAGGCGGCGGTTTTGTCGACTATTAATTGGTAAAGTTAAGCTTAAGATGGGGAACGCTAAATGAGTAATCTAAATAGAAGAAATTTTTTGAAGACAGTAAGCGCTGCTACAGTAGGAGCCGGACTTGGCGGCGTTAATGGAATTACTAAAGCTTCAACAAGAACTGCAGATACGCAAAATCTTACCGGTTACGGTAAAAAAGGAACCAATGTCGTTCTTATTATGGTCGATGACATGGGTTACGAGGGCCTTAGCTGCTACGGCAGCTTATCATATGATACGCCCTATCTGGACAGCCTTGCCGAAAGAGGTGCTCGTTTCCTGGATTGCCACTCTCAGCCATCATGCACGCCCAGCCGCGTTAAGATAATGACCGGTAAATATAATTTGCGCAATTATGTGAGCTTTGGCGTATTGAAACAGGGCGAAAAAACATTTGGCAATCTTTTTAAAGAAAACGGCTACGCCACAGCCGTTGCAGGCAAATGGCAACTTTATGGCGGCGGAGATGGGCAGTCCCCTGAAGATACCGGCTTTGACGAATATTGCCTGTGGGCATATAACCACCGAGGCTCCCGATATCGTGATCCCAGCTTCAATCGCAACGGTGAGATCGTAAGGGAAGTTAAAGGCAAGTATGGACCTGATATGTTCTCAGATTTTCTATGTGATTTTATGGAAAGAAAGAAGGATCAACCTTTCTTTGTTTATTACCCTATGTGTTTGCCGCATGGGCCATTTGAGCCTACACCGGATTGTCCGGAATGGGGACAGGACATTAACGATGCCAAGTTCTACAAAGCATATATAGAATATATGGACAAGCTGGTGCACAAATTTGAGAAGAAAATTGAAGAGCTTGGTTTGGCAGAGAATACCCTGCTGATGTTTACAAGTGACAATGGAACACCGCGTCGAATTACGACAAAGACAGATAGGCGCGTTGTACAAGGTCGCAAAGCTCATACCTGTAATGGCGGGACCCATGTTCCACTTATTACATATTGGAAAAATCATGGCGGGTACGGCCACGAGTGTGCCGATCTAATTGATTTCAGTGATATATTACCGACGCTTGCTGATGCTGCAAACATTGATATCCCCAACAGCTTGCAGCTTGACGGCAGAAGCTTTCTGCCTCAGATATGTGGCAATGTCGGCAATCGTAAGGATTATTTCTTTGTCTACTCCAATCCAAAGCAGGATCGTGATAGATGGCCTTATCGCAGATGGGTTCGCGGAAGCCGATTTAAGCTGTATAATGATGGTGAATTTTACGACATCCAGCATGATATACTGGAAGATAATCCCTTGAAGGATTATGAGGTGGCCGAGCATGCTAAACGACTAAAAGCTAAATATCAGAGTGTACTTGACCGATATGCGGATATAGAAAGTCCTGACCTGAATAAGTAGCATTTTTGTAACACAGTTATAAGGAGTAAATTATGGTCTCAAGACGCAATTTTTTAAAGACAATAGGGGTTGTGACTAGCGCAGCAGGCCTTACGGCAGTTAACGGAAGCAATTCTAATGAGAGCAATGTTGCTCGAGCAGGAGCAATGCCTGGCCTGACTACGGCAAAAGGCCAGAAGCTAAATGTCGTGCTTTTTATGACCGACGATATGGGTTATGAATGTCTTGGCTGCTATGGCGGCAAGACATACAAAACGCCGAATTTGGACAGTCTGGCACAAAGAGGCGTTCGGTTTACAGACTGTCACTCTACTCCGCTGTGTACGCCCAGCAGAGTCAAGATTATGACCGGTCAGTATAACTTCAGAAATTATGTGGAATTTGGAATTTTAAAACCGGGCGAGAAGACATTTGCTCACCTGTTAAAGGATAACGGCTATGCCACCTGTTGTGCCGGCAAATGGCAACTAAATAAACGATATGAAGGGCAGAGGCCCGATGAAGCCGGTTTTGATGAACATTGTTTGTGGCAGGTAAACATTCGGGGTTCTCGATACCACGATCCGACTTATACTCTTAATGGTAAGCATGTTGAAGATGTGGAAGGCAAATACGGACCGGATATTTTTACAGACTTTTGCCTTAATTTTATGGAAAGAAAGAAGGACAAGCCTTTCTTGGTTTACTACCCGATGTGTTTGCCGCATGCTCCGTTTGAACCGACTCCTGACAGTCCCGAATGGCCGGAAGAAAGGGGCAAGCGGGACCTTAGATTTTATAAAGATATGGTTGAGTACATGGATAAACTCGTCGGAAGATTTGAAAAAAAGCTGGAAGAACTTGGAATTGCTGAGAAAACAGTGATTATGTTCACCAGCGACAATGGAACTCCAAGGGGTATTACTTCAGAAACAGATCGTCGGATTGTCGAAGGAGGAAAAGGCAGCACTTGTAACGGGGGTACACATGTTCCTTTGATAGCGTACTGGAAGAATCACAGCGGTTACGGTTATGTTTGCCCCGATCTGGTAGACTTTACCGATATTCTCCCGACGCT
>PWDX01000137.1 GCA_003553245.1 Phycisphaerae bacterium | reverse complement strand
TTATTAAATCATTAATATCCCGGATTGCCGTATCCTTTGAACATTTTGCAATCTTAGCCCATTTTGAGGATGTCAGCTTACCTTCAAATCCGTCCAATATTTTGTTTAATAATTTTTTCTGCCTTTCGTTAATTTTTGTATTTGAATGCCTTTTCCAGAATTCTGCTTTGAATAAAACCCGGTTTAAGACAATATCGGTAGATTTAAGTGAATTGATCAAACAATTTAAAAACCATTTTATCCATTCCGTAATGTCAAGATTACTTTTTTGTGTTTTTTCGAGTATTTCATAATACTGTTTCCTTTCCAGTCTGATTTGGGCTGTGATACTATAGAATCGTTGTGTGCTTTTGTCTGATTGCGCTAATAACATGTCTGTCAAAGCCCTGGCGATTCGACCATTCCCGTCATCAAAAGGATGAATCGTGACAAACCATAAATGTGTGATGGCTGCTTTAAGTACTAAATCAATTTCAAAGTGGTTGTTTAACCAATCTAAAAATAGATTCATCTCATGATCAACCACCGAAGATTCGGGTGCCTGAAAATGGACTTTTTCTTTTCCCATTGCTCCCGAGACAACTTGCATGGGTCCGCTTGTATCCTTTCGCCAATCTGCTACGGTTATCTTAGACATTCCTTTCCTCCCGGTTGGAAACAATGCAGCATGCCAATCAAAAAGCCTTTCTTTAGTAAAAGGTTTAAAACAATTTTGTGTGGCATCCAGCATCATTTCAACCACACCATCAACATCCCTGTCAGATTCAACGGAGCCTGCAATCTCCATTCCTAATTTTCTCGCAACAGATGAGCGTACCTGGTCTGGATTTAGTAATTCACCTTCAATTTCAGAAGACTTTAACACGTCAAGCGTTAAGGTCTCCAGAAAAGCTTCATTTCTGAGGTCAAAACCTAATGACTCCATCTTTCCAAATAATCTTCCTTGTAAATTTCTGGCTTCACTTAATAAACCCACAAATTCATCAATATTCCATTTGAAATTTGGCCAATCGTCTTGCTGATATATATAAACCTTCATTCGTTGCATTTTTTGCAGCAAATATACCATCTATTCATCGCATTTCAAAATTATTTGTTGCACTATGTGCGACAAATAGATGGCTTATTCGTTGCATCGGTTAGTTTTAATGCTTGCAGGCAAGTCGTTTATAACAGTACCAAAGGTGTCGATTATATAAAACAGCGAACCCCGTCTCGCTTTTTTTATTTTGTCAAGTATTTTGTCATCAATGCTTTGCATTGCTTTTAGGCATTAATATGTCGCAAATATTGGAAATATATGCGACAAAAAAATAAGGATGCGTTTTTTTGATTTCACTCCCTTTTACCTGATCAGGAGCTGAGTGTTTCCTCTGTTTTGGTGCGCTTAAAAGTCGTGGTAATATGCCCGTCGATTTGTTCAGCCCATAATCATGAGGTTTTGTTTTCTTGCAGAGGGTCGCGTGAATTACGCTTTTTTCGATTTACCTTGATCCACCGGGTTGGTTTTTGATGACCGGGTTTTCATCAAGCAACAAGGCATTGTCATCTAGCACCTTGCCCAAGTCATTCAATGTCCAGTTCCCCTTGTGTCTGCCAATATGATGCATGATGTCGGGGAAATTGACGAAAACAATTTTCTCGCCGTCAATCATGGCGCTTGTTTTCCCATTGATAGCAATCGCGATGGGAAGGTGATCCGGGGATATGCCCAAAACCTCTAAAGTCTGTTTTTCTTCTGGATCGGTGATCAGGCGATATTCAATGGTATATTGGTCCTTGTAATCCTCCAGAAACTCTGAGACGATGGCTTGGGTTTCCATTGATGGCGGCTGCTCTTTGTAAAACACCCATATTTCCTGGGCTGCTGGGCTTTCACCTGGGTCATTCTGATGTAATTTGCCGGGTGAAAAAGACAAAAAGGCCAGCGTTGCCAATAGCAGGCCAGCGATGATGGGCAATCTCAATCCAGACTTAATCATAATCAAAGAGTTTGGTTTTTGTTGTTGTCAAAAGTTCAGGGGATCTATGAAGCCGTTCATACTTTAAAAATATTATTTTTTCCAAAAACTGGGAGAGAACAGCAGCAGCACAGTGAAAATCTCCAGGCGGCCAAGCAGCATGAAAAAGCTGAGTATCCACTTGCCCGCTTGCGGCACATGCGCGTAGTTATCAACCGGCCCCAGGCTTCCTATGGCCGGACCGATATTTCCGAGGGTAGCGATGGATGCGCCGATGGATGATTCAAACCCCAGGTCGAAAAAGCTCATGATCGCAGCGCCTATGAAAAACAGCAATACATACAATAGAAAGAAAGCCAGGAAGTTTGTGATGATCTGCTGGGGAATTGCCCGGCCGTCCAGCCTGACCGGGATGACCCCCATGGGGTGAATCAGGCGTTTGAGTTCCATTCGGGTGTTTTTGACAAGTACCAGTACGCGAATCATTTTCAGCCCGCCACCAGTGGACCCGATGCATCCCCCTGTAAACATCAGCAAGAAAATAAGAAACCAGAGGAGATTGCTCCATTGAAGATAGTCTGCTGTGATAAATCCGGTAGTTGTAGCGATGGCTACTGTTTGGAAGAGACTGTCACGGAATGCTTCTTCAACTCCTGTTTGCTGGGTAATGAAAATCCCCGCAGTGAGAATCAGGGTGAATATCCCAATGACGGAAAAATAAAAACGCAACTCCTCACTTCCTGACACTTTCCTGAACTGACCTTTTAAAAGGTAGTAGTGCAGGGCAAAACTGATTCCTGCCATGATCATAAAAAAGATGATGACATACTGGATAAATGGGGAGTAGCCCGCGATGCTGTCGTTTTGCGTGGAGAACCCGCCGGTGGCCAGTGTGCTGAATGCGTGATTGATGCTGTGAAAAAAACTCATCCCGCCTGCCATCAGCAAAAGCGTCTGGGTTGCTGTGAGTCCGACATAAATACCCCACAGGCGTGTTGCGGTCTGCTTGATACGGGGGTGCAGCCTTTGGGGGGTGGTTCCCGGAGATTCAGCGACGAAAAGCTGCATACCTCCTACACCCAGGATGGGCAATATGGCAAGGGTGAGCACGATTATCCCCATGCCTCCCAGCCAGTGTGTGGTGCTTCGCCAGAACAGGAGTCCTTTGTCCACGGCCTCGATGTCTTCGAGAATGGTAGCCCCTGTGGTGGTGAAGCCCGACATGGTTTCAAAGAAGGCATCGGTATAGCTTGGAATGGCGCCGGCAATCCAGGCTGGGAAGGCGCCAAAGAGGGAGATAGAGACCCAGGTCAGGGTTACAATGAGGTAGCCTTCTTTCTTCCTTATGTTGCGGTGATCGTGTTTTAATCCGGCAATGTAAAAAAGGAGTCCTGTGGCAGCTGTTAACACGCTGCTGATTAGAAAAGCACGTACCGAGGCCGTTTCGTGATAATACAAAGACCAGGTGAGTGACACCAGCATGAATGCTGCGAGCAAAATCAGCAGAATCCCCAGAAACTTGATGATGACTTTAAAATTGATCCCTTTCCTGGTAACCATGACATGCGATTGTGCGTAAAGCGCAAAGGTAAGCTATTTAAGAACAAAAACATTATTCACCCAATTGTCAAGTTTACTCTTTTCCCAAATCCAATTTCAACTAATCTATACAAGGTGGATAGTTGAATATCACTATGGCCGTTTTCTATTCGGGAAATAAAGCTTTTTCTTGTCC
>PWDX01000209.1 GCA_003553245.1 Phycisphaerae bacterium | reverse complement strand
GCACTGCACGCGGGCCAGAATGTGGACCGTGACACTTTGAGCAGGACGGTTCCAATATATCAGACCACCAGCTACTGCTTTAAGGATACCGACCACGCCGCAAAACTCTTTGCTCTTGAGGAGTTCGGCAATATCTATACGCGGATGATGAATCCGACAACAGATGTACTGGAAAAGCGACTGGCGGCAATGGAGGGTGGAATAGGCGGGCTGGCTTTCAGCTCCGGCATGGCAGCGATTACCGCCGCTATACTGAACATAACCAAGTCAGGCCAGCACATTGTGTCATCCAGCTCGCTCTACGGCGGTACAGTAACGCTGTTTACGCATACCCTGGCAAAGATGGGCATTGAAGTTACATTTGTGGATGCTTCAAAGCCCGAAAATTTCGCCAAGGCTGTTAAGGATAATACAAGGCTGATATTTATCGAGACCATAGGAAATCCGAAAAACGATGTCATTGATTATGAGAAGATAGTAGAGATTGCTCATAAGCAGGGTCTGCCTGTGTTCTGCGATAATACGGTCGCTTCGCCGATGCTTTTCAGGCCTATTGATTATGGCGTTGATGTTGTTCTGCATAGCTGTACGAAATTTATCGGCGGCCACGGCTCAAGTATAGGCGGCTGTCTTGTCGATTCGGGCAAGTTTGACTGGGCCGGCGGCAGATACCCGGAGCTTACCGAACCCGATCCGAGCTATCATGGTATTAAATATGTCGAAACATTCGGGCAGGCCGCATATTTGATAAAAGCAAGAGTTCAGATATTGCGTGACACCGGCGCGTGTATGTCGCCGTTCAATGCTTTTTTATTTTTGCAGGGATTAGAGACGCTTCACCTTAGAATGTCGCGCCATTGTGAAAACGCATTGAAGCTTGCCCAATGGCTCGAAAAGCATGATGCTGTAAGCTGGGTTAACTATGCCGGCTTGGAAAGTCACAAGGATCACAAGCTGGCAAAAAAGTATCTATCGGCAGGACAGGGAGCTATTCTGGGATTTGGTATAAAAGGCGGCAGTGAGGCAGGCAAAAAATTTGTCAATTCCGTCAAGCTCGCTTCGCATCTTGCAAATATTGGCGATAGTAAGACACTTGTCATCCATCCGGCAAGTACAACGCACCAGCAGCTTACCGAGCAGGAACAGCAGGCAGCCGGTGTAACCGAAGATTACATTCGTGTTTCTGTCGGAACAGAACATATTGATGATATAACTGAAGATTTTGATAGCGCACTGAAAGATAGTTGTAAGTTATGAGCTTTAACTTAAACATAATAATTAAGGATTACAAATGTGGGAATATACGGATAAATTACGAGAACATTTTTTCAACCCGCGCAATGTTGGAGAGATTGAAAATCCGGATGGCCTCGGCGATGTTGGTTCGCTGGCCTGTGGCGATGCGCTTCGCCTGACTTTTAAGCTCGATGAAAATGGCAGGATAAAAGACGCCAGGTTCAAAACTTTTGGCTGTGCCAGCGCTATAGCCACTTCTTCTGTGCTGACCGAGATGATGAAGGGCAAAACCCTCGAAGAAGCCGAAAAGATTACCAATAAAGACATTGCCGATTATCTCGGCGGTCTGCCGGAGCAGAAGATGCACTGTTCTGTGATGGGGCGTGAAGCACTCGAGGCGGCCATTGAAAATTATCGCACTGGCGGCCAGAAAAAGCATGAACTCGAAGGTAAGGTGGTTTGCACCTGTTTCGGTGTAACCGAAGAGGAGATCGAACGCATCGTCGCAGAGAATAACCTGACTACCACCGAGCAGGTTACCAATTACTGTAAAGCCGGCGGCGGCTGTGGTGGATGTCTCGGTGAAATTGAAAAAATCATCGAAAATGTGCAGGGCCAACAGGCACATAAAAAGCCTACACCAACTCACACAAGACCAAAAAAACTGACTAATCTGCAAAAAATTAACCTCATACAGCAGACTATCAACGAACAGATTCGCCCGGCTCTTCGCGCACACGGCGGAAATATTGAGCTTATCGATGTCGAAAGTGACAAAGTTATTGTTGCTTTTCGTGAAATGTGTGCGCAATGTCATCTTGCAGAGTTCACTATGAAAGAAGTGGTCGAATCTAAGTTGCGGGAATTTGTGAGTGAAGGCATCGTTGTAGAAGAGGAAGAGCAAAGCGCGCGTCAACCCCATAAGCACAGGGAATAAAAAATGAATAAGACAGTTTATTTCGATAATAACGCTACAACAAAAGTTGCCCCTGAAGTATTAGCTGCAATAGAGCCGTATTTCTGTGAGCTTTATGGCAATCCGTCGAGTATGCACACTTTTGGCGGCCAGGTCGGTCACAATATCCGTGACGCCCGGCAGCAGACAGCAGACCTGCTGGGCTGTGAACCGGAAGAAATAGTTTTTACAGGCTGCGGCACCGAAAGTGACAATGCCGCGATAAAAGGCGCAATCGCCGCTCAGCCAAATAAGCGCAAGATCATCACTTCGCGAGTAGAGCACCCGGCCGTACTTCAGGTTTGCAGAGACCTGGAGGCAGAGGGTTATACACTGGCCGAAATAGGCGTCGATAGCCAGGGCAGTCTGGACATCGATCAGCTCGAAGAGGAGCTTGACGAGTCTGTAGCGTTGGTAACGATTATGCACGCCAACAATGAGACCGGCGTTGTTTTCCCAATTGAGCAAATTGCCGAGATGGTAACGTCGCGCGGTATTATTTTCCATACAGACGCGGTGCAGACCGCCGGCAAGATACCGCTGGATATGAAAGAAAGCAGCATCGACTTGCTGAGTATCTCCGGCCACAAGCTGCACGCTCCAAAGGGTGTCGGCGCGCTTTATATTCGCAAAGGCACTCGCATAAAGCCGTTCATCGTAGGCGGCCATCAGGAAGCCAATCGACGAGCAGGTACAGAAAATGTCCCCGGGATCATTGGAATGGGAAAAGCCTGCGAACTTGCAAAAGATAATATAGAAGACGAAAATACTCGTGTCAAAGACCTGCGTGACAGGCTTGAACAACAGGTAGTGGCCAAATGCAGCAACTGCTGGGTCAACAGCAAAGAAGCTCCCCGTCTGCCAAATACCAGTAATATCAGTTTTGAGTATATTGAGGGCGAGGCAATACTGCTAATGCTTGACCAGCTTGGGATTTGCGCAAGCAGCGGCTCTGCCTGCACCAGCGGTTCACTCGAGCCAAGCCATGTCCTGCGAGCTATGGGAGTGCCGTTCACTGCCGCGCACGGCTCGATTCGCTTTAGCCTCAGCCGCTATAATACTGCCGAGGAAATCGATTATTTAGCGGAACATATTCCCGCTGTAATTGAAAAACTGCGAGAGCTTTCGCCTTTTGCAAAAAAATAGCTATAATATGGTATGGAATTAGAAACTGCTGCGGTATAGACCGATAAAATTTCCCCACCTCATGAGTGGGTGGAAGTAGATAAGCCATGATCAAGGAAAGCCCTACATTCGGATTAGAAATTCATTATTCTATGCAAGGGAGCTGCGAGACCGACTTTTTTTGAGATGGCTGCCGCAGGAATCACGGATGATCAGGTCTGCACTAACCATGATTTGTCTTGCCGGTATTTCCGGTCTGTGGATACGGTCAGTCATCGTACGGATAGCTTCATAAGCCAATGCGGCAGTATTTTGTCTAATTGTAGTTAATGATACCGGAAGATTCTGGTCCATTGGTAAATCGTCAAACCCGACGATTCGGACATCCTCGGGAATTCTGACCCCG
>PWDX01000218.1 GCA_003553245.1 Phycisphaerae bacterium | reverse complement strand
ATAACCTGCAATACGGCAAAGCCCTCGTCCTCGTTAACTACATTCACAACCCTTCCTGTAAAAGGTCTGCCGAACTGTGAAAAATAGGCGTTACTAACGCTGCCTACAACAAACGCCACTCCCGTCATAGTCAGGATAAAAATCCCGCCAACCAGCACCGCCCTGTTAAGTTCCCGTGTGCTTCTTACCGTCATAAACCGCACTATTAACTGCGGCTGGGCCAATACGCCGATGCCGACTCCCAAAGTAATTGTTGATATAACAATCCACCAAAGATTATATTTTTCGTCACCAAAACCGAACTCAGGCATCGCTGTCCAGCCTCGGTGTCCCATATCGCGAAGATTGCCGGGCACCAAGGGCTCCAGAGAGGTAAGTGCGCTGTTTCCCGCGCTTACGCCGCCAAGTGAAGTATAAGTATAGATAAGCAGGATAAACATACCTATAAACATCACCGATCCCTGTAAAGCATCGCTATACATAACCCCCTTTAGACCGCCCATAACTACATAAGCGGCGATTATTATACTGAAAAGAAACAAAGCCGTGTTGTAATCTATGCCCATTTGAGTTGAAATAAATTCACAGCCGCCAATCAGAACCGCCGCTGCATAAAGCGGGATAAACAGGAAAATCACGATGCCGGCGAAAATCTGTATAAATTTGCTATCATACCGCCGTCCAAGCAGCTCGGGAAATGTGTGCGCATCAAGTTTGTGGCCCATTTTTCGCGCAACCGGCGCCAGAAAAACAAATGCTATAAATATACCCACGAAGATATTTAGAAATGTAAGCCAAAGCACGCTCATCCCGAAAAGCCCGGCCACCCCGCCAAAACCGACTATCGCGCTTGTGGAAATAAATGTGGCTCCATAGCTTAGCGCCATAACGAAAGGATGTATCTTTCTTCCTGCTATGAGGTAATCGGATGTTGTTCTCGTTCTGGAAAACCCGAGCCAGCCCAGAAAAACCACGAGAAAAAGATACGACATAACTACGAGAATTTCCAATATCCCTAATGACATTTTGCATCGTCTCCTTGTCCGAATTTTGTTCAAAAATCGGGGTTAAAAACAGTATAAAGTGTGAAGATAAGGCCTTTTAGAGTGCGAAACTATTAAAGCTCTTCTTCCACTTTTCGCTCTTCTTCTGCCCAATGAATATCCTCCTGGCTCATATCAACCTCGCCTTTGTTCCAGTTAATTATGCCGTAAACCACGCATAACACCGTGCTGAGGATGCATAGCAGAAAAACCAGAGCTACTATTGTATCTTCTATTCCAAAAATGGCTAAGTCTCCTTAAAAAGGCAGTATTGCACTAAATAGCAAGTAATTATCCGCAGAATTGTTACTTTTGCAATATAATAATCAACTCTCGTAACGCAAAAAGTCAAAAAAATAATTTCCAAACCACTAAAATCGAGTTTTGATTCTAACAGAAACTGAGCTATATCGCCGATATATTTGGAAAATTGGCCTAAAAAGACAGCAATAATAAGATGAAATAAGCGAAAATTTAGTTGTTTTGCCGTTGCTAATGAGATAAAAGATGGCAACTTCGTCGATTTATAAAACTTTTTAACACTTTAGTCAAGGAAGGGCTAATATGGAAAAAGCACACCTATACCTGACCCTGTGTGGCGTTTTTGCGTTTTGCGCAATTTCATACGCCGAAACAAATGTTAACTCCGATGCTCAGCAGCAAGCCAATCTTTCGCAAGAACCTACCAAAGAATCGTATGTTGCTCCGGAAGAAGTCGATCTATATGATCCTGCCGACTGGTTTGAGGTGGGAGCGGATTTCCGTTTCAGGACTGTTGGGTCAAAGAACATCAGAACGCTCGACAGCACCCATGAAGACAGTCGTTTGGATTTTCAACGGTATAGAACCAGGCTGTGGGCTAATTTCTTCCTCAATGAGGATATTGATCTTAACACCATGCTTACCTGGGAGTTCAGGACATGGCAAAACGGAGGCCCGGCCAGTACAGATTTTGATGAAGTTCTGTTCGATCAATTTAACCTGACAATGCGCAATCTCTTCGATATGCCTCTGACAGCTGTCGTAGGCCGGCAGGATATAATACTTGGGCGAGGCTGGCTTGTGCTTGAAGGTACGCCGCTTGACGGGTCAAGAACCATCTTTTTCGATGCGGCCAGGCTGACTTACGACTGGCAGGACACCGACACTACAGTTGACCTTATCTACACCTACCAGGAAGGCGAAACCGAAAGATGGCTGCCCGTGTTTAATGATCGTGATCGCCATCTTGCTCCCAGAGACGAACAAGGAGTAATCGCTTACCTTACCAACACAAGTCTTACTGATACCCAGTTGGAGGGGTATTTCATATATAAATATGATGAAGCCATAAGAGATCCAAGAGGCGGTTTTCCGCCGGATTGGAGCTACGACGCCGAAATATATACATTCGGCGGCGCCGTTGATGGAAAACTGACAGATAACTGGTTCCACAGAAACGAATTGGCAGTCCAGACAGGTAAAAAAGACGGAGCCGATGTGGAGGCGTGGGGAACAAAGCATGACATTTCCTATCATTTCAATAATGAACACAATCACCAGCTTCGCGCAACTTACGAATTTCTCTCCGGAGATGATCCCGACAGCGATAAAAACAAACAGTTCGATCCGCTCTGGGGTAAATGGCCGCAATGGTCGGAGCTGTATATTTATACCTATGCTCCGGAAACAATGATTGCCGAAACGAGCAACCTCAGCAGGCTCGGATTTGGTCATTCCTGGCAGCCTCATGAGAAGTGGACCCTCGATACTGATTATCATTTACTCTGGGCTCACAGGAATTCATTGGCCGGGGAAGGTATGTTTGCCGATTCGGGTAAATTCCGTGGTCAGTTGGTGACTTTCTGGGCAAAATATCAGTTAACCGAACAGCTTAACGGTCATTTCCTCGCGGAGTATTTTAATCCAAACAATTATTACGCACGCGAAAACCGCGATTCCGCATATTTTCTGCGTTTTAATATTGAATATACTTTTTAAGAATTTTTTTATTGAAAGAAAAGGTCGAAAACGGTAGAATTCCCTGTCCTATGACTACAACAGCTAAAATAACAAAGAAAACGGATAGAAAACTGCTGTCAGGAAATGAAGCCCTCGCACAGGGCGCTTATGAAGCCGGTGTTATCTCGGCCGCTGCCTATCCGGGTACGCCGTCAACGGAAATACTGGAATCATTGGTACAATTCCCTGACCTTGATGTGCAGTGGTCTGTAAATGAAAAAGTAGCCTACGAAGTCGCGCTCGGAGCGGCGGTCGGCGGGGTTCGGAGCCTGTTTGCCTGTAAACATGTAGGGCTGAATGTGGCGATGGACCCGCTGATGACATCTTCTTACACCGGCATTACCGCTGGGTTTGTGGTTGTCATTGCCGACGATCCCGGCATGCACTCCTCGCAAAATGAGCAAGACACACGCTGGGTAAGCATATATTCGAAAATGCCCCTGCTGGAGCCGTCAAGCCCGTCTGAAGCCAAGGAGTTCGTAAAAGAGGCATTCAAAATAAGCGAGCGTTTCGATACGCCGGTAATGGTGCGCCTGACCACGCGGATATCCCATACTAAAGAGGATGTGCGGATACAGAAGCGAGAGGCGCCGAGTCAGCCTGTTTTTGAGCCCAATGCCGCGAAGTTTGTGATGGTGCCCGGAAATGCCCGAAAACGACACCTTGTCGTTGAAAAACGGTTGGAAAAACTCAAAAGTTTTGCTGAGCGAAGCAGGCTCAACCGTATCGAAAAGGGCGACAAAAAGCTCGGCTTTATTACATCGAGCGTAACTTACAATTATGTAAAAGAGCAATATCCTGACGCGTCTTTCCTGAAACTGGGCTTTTCTTACCCGTTCTGTGATGACAAAATAAAAGAATTCGCAAAGAGCGTTAAAAAACTTGTTGTCGTAGAAGAATTAGACCCGTTCCTCGAAGAGCATATAAAGAGCCTGTGCATTAAAGCTCACTATAAACATCCTTCGTTCCGCTGCGGCGAGCTTCGGCCTGAACTGGTTTCGGATGTTGTAGCCGGCAAGAAAAAAAGCGTAAAACAAATGCCCGCCCGCAAGCCGCGTCTATGTGCCGGTTGTCCGCACCTGTTTAGTTTCGGCGTTATCAAAAAACTGAATCTGTTTGTAACCGGCGACATCGGCTGTTACACGCTCGCGGCAATTCCGCCGATGTCAACTCTGCATACCTGTGTATGTATGGGCGCGGGTGTTACTTTCAATGAAGGAATCCGAAAAGCTAAGCCGGGCCAGAAAGTAGTGGGCGTGGTGGGTGATTCAACATTTGTCCATTCCGGTGTAACGGGATTGATAAACGCCGCCTACAACAAAGCCAAAGGCGTTATATTTATCCTCGACAACCGAACCACAGCTATGACCGGCGGCCAGGAGCATCCCGGAACAGGTCTGACGATTCGCAAAGAACCGACCAAAGAACTTGACTTGGTTGCGTTATGCAAGGCCTGCGGAGCCGACAATGTTGATGTAATGGATCCCAGGCAGCGAGAGAAGTTCGAAAAATTGGTAAAAAAACGCGTAAACGAGGATTCGCTTTCGGTAATTATCGCAAAGCATCCCTGCAAACTTATCAAATAGGCAAATTTTAGTATGGCAAAGAAAACAAAGAAAAACGACCGGACATACAACATCCTGTTTTGCGGAATCGGTGGCCAGGGCGTCCTGACCGCTTCGGAAATCTGCGGGTGGGCGGCTATGCTTGCCGGCTTTAATGTGAAAAAATCCGAAGTTCACGGAATGGCACAGCGTGGCGGATCGGTAGAATCTCATCTGCGATTCGGTAAAAAAGTCTATTCCCCGCTTGTACCCGAAGGAGATGTTGATTATCTGGTCAGCTTTCATAAAGACGAACACCAGCGGCTAAAAGGGTTTCTCAAGTCCGGCGGAACAGATCTGGTGGAATATCTGGCTGACGCGGAAAAGAAACTCGAAGACACGCGAGGACTGAACACTTTTTTGATAGGCGTGCTTTCGGCAAGGCTCGATTTGCCGCAGGACTGCTGGATGAAGGCAATGGAAAAAGTTTTCAAGCCGCAATACCTTGAACAGAATAAAAAAGTATTTCTTGAGGGAAGGAGTGTTGCTCAAAAGTGATTTGGAACGAACAGATTGAGTGTATGGATCCCCAGCAGCTAAAGGGTGTTCAATCCGAGAGGTTGGCAAAGCTGGCCGAATATGTATATAGCAACTCACCTTTCTACCAGCAGAGATTCGACCAGCATAAAATCAAACCGGATTCAATCAAAACAATCGAGCAAATAACCGACCTGCCCTTTACGACAAAAATCGACCTTCGTGACAACTATCCATTTGGGATGTTTTCCGTTCCACAAAAAGGAATCACGGAGATTCATGTTTCCAGCGGTACAACCGGCAACCCAACGGTGGTAGGCTATACCAAAGAAGATATCAAGCTGTGGTCTGATGTAATGGCAAGGGCACTGTGCTGTGCCGGTGCGGAACCGGATGATACAATTCAGATTGCTTACGGATACGGATTGTTCACCGGCGGGCTTGGATTTCATTACGGCTCGCTTGAAATGGGACTGACTACAATACCGGCCTCTTCCGGCCAGACCAAACGCCAGTTAAAAATTATGCAGGACTTCAAACCCCGCATACTTGCGTGCACGCCCAGCTATGCGCTTTATATGGCTGAACAGGCAAAGGAACTCGGTATTGATCCGCGAAAGAGCAGTTGGAAAATAGGCATTTTTGGCGCCGAACCCTGGAGCGATTCGATGCGAGACGAAATCGAAAACTTATGGGATATGCTGGCTACTGATGTTTACGGCCTTAGCGAAATTATCGGCCCGGGTGTCGCGCAGGAGTGTCCTCATAAAGACGGCCTGCATATCTTCTCTGATGTATTTTTCCCGGAAATTATCGATCCGGCTACCGACCAACCTGTTGAACCGGGTCAGGACGGTGAGCTGGTAATCACTACTCTGACAAAACAGGGCATACCGCTTATACGGTATCGGACTCGTGACATAGTCAGTATGAATATCGAAAAATGTCGTTGCGGCAGAACAAGTCCTCGAATAAGTAAAATAAAAGGCCGAACCGATGATATGATCATCATACGCGGCATCAATTTATTCCCCTCGCAAATCGAAGAAGTGCTGCTCAGTATCGAAGGCACCCAGCCGCATTACCAGATAGTTGTTGACCGGAAAGAACATGGTCTGGACATGGTGCAGGTGCAGGTCGAAATCGAAGAGCAACTGTTCTCTGACGAAGTGCGAAAGCTCAACGAACTCAAAGCTAAAATACAAAACGGAATTGAGGGCGTAGTTGGCCTTCGCGTGGATGTAAAACTCGTTGAGCCGAAAACTATTGTAAGAAGCGAAGGCAAATCAAAGCGAGTCATTGATAAGCGAAAGAATTAAAAGGGCCCAGACGATGAGACTTAAGCAAATATCCGTATTTCTTGAAAACAAAAAAGGCAGACTTCAAGATGTCTGCTCACTGCTGGGTAGCAATGGTATCAACATGCGAGCGTTGACAATTGCCGAGACAGAAAGCTTTGGCGTACTGCGGATGGTTGTTGACAAATCAGACCAGGCCATTGACCTGCTCCGCAAGAACGATTTTGCCGCCAATGTTACCGATGTCGTCGCTGTTGAAGTGGAAGACAAACCCGGCGGGCTGGCAGGCATACTCAAAATCATTTCCGATAACGATGTCAACATTGAGTATATGTACGGCTTCGTGGAAAAATTTTCCGACAAAGCTTTGTTGGTATTCCGCTTTGAGGACACCGATCATGCCCAGCGAATACTGAATGAAAATGGGGTAAGCATAGTTGCGGAAAAAGACATCCAGGGTCTTTAGATGGGCGTTTGTTGTATTGACAGGCTTGTCCGTTCGATGCCGGCGTGCGTAAGTTGTATTTACCTCTCATAGGGCTTGGTTTGCGTTTATTATCCTAAACCCAGCAGTAACTTCAGCAATGACATAAACAGGTATATAAAGCTTGACTATGACAGAAAAATTTTGGAATAAAGAGATTGAAACGGCACCGCGAGACCAAATTGAAAAACTGCAAGTCCAGGGATTGAAAAAAGTAATCCAGTGGGCGTTAGATACGCCTTTTTATGGTAAGAAGCTTAAAAAAAGCGAAATAAATTCGCCGGACGATTTCAACTGCATTGCGGATTTAACCAAATTACCTTTTACCACCAAGGATGACCTTCGCAATAATTTCCCGCGAGGCTTGCTCGCTGTCGATATGAGCGAAGTTGTCCGAATTCACTCTTCAAGCGGCACTACCGGCATTCCTACGGTAATATATTTTACCCAGGACGATGTTAATCGCTGGTCTGATATAGTGGCGCGTTCAATAATCGCCACCGGCGCCCGCAAAGGGGATATTTTTCAGAATATGATGACATATGGCCTTTTTACGGGCGGGCTGGGACTGCATTATGGAGCCGAAAAAGTCGGAATGACCGTTATACCCGTAAGCAGCGGCAACACAAAGCGTCAGGTGCAGATTATGAAAGATTTCCAAAGCACAGTCGTACACGCCACCCCCAGCTACCTGATGCACCTTCACTCGGTTATCGAACAGTCAGGGCCTGGATTGGCCGGATTGGCGCTGAGAAAAACATTTGTAGGCGCAGAACCCCATTCTGAAAATACCCGGCTTAAGATTGAGGAAATGTTCGGAATTGACGCCTATAACTCTTATGGTCTTAGCGAACTTAACGGTCCCGGCGTGGCCTTTGAATGTGAATTCAAGGATTCTATGCATGTGTGGGAAGACGCCTATATCGTTGAGATTATAGATCCGGCAACCGGGCAGCAATTACCGGCTGGCGAAGAAGGTGAGGTTGTGCTTACTAATCTTATCCGTCAAGCAACGCCGCTGATTCGGTATAGAACCAGAGATTTGGCATACCTTACAAATGAGCCTTGCCGGTGTGGCAGAACTCATCAAAGGCTTTCACGCATAACCGGCAGAACCGACGATATGCTTATCATTAATGGCGTAAATGTCTTCCCGTCGCAGATTGAGGAAATCATTATGCAGATTCCCGAAGTCGGAACGAACTGGCAGATATGCCTGGACAAAGACGGCGCCCTTGATAAATTGACTGTAAATGTAGAAATATATTCCAAGATGTTCAGCGGCGACGCTTCGCAGATTGAAAAACTCCGCAGCAGAATAAAAGAGGAGTTGCGAGCATCGATAGTGATCAATCCGATAGTGCGGCTGCATGAGCCGGGCTTCCTGCCCGTTTCAGAAGGCAAAGCCAAACGCGTAATTGACAACAGACCAAAGATATAAGGGTAAATTATGGCAAAGCAGCTAAATGTATTCGTTGAAAACAGGCCGGGCAGGCTCGAATCTGTTGCCAAAAGCCTCCGCAACAGCGATATTAATGTAAGAGCGTTTGCTATTCAGGACCGCGGCGATTTCGGCCTGATGAAGCTTATTGTCGATAAACCCAAGCAGGCCCAGCTCGCCCTTGCTGAGCAGGGTTTTGCCTGTGCCATGAAAGACACTTTGGCCGTGTCAGTGCCCGACCAACCGGGAAATCTGCATAAACTTATGGCCGCTCTTGCCGAGAATCAGATAAACATCATTGACGCTTATGGATTTGTTCTCGATCCAAGCAAGCAGGGCGTTTGTTGCGTGGAAATAGAAAACCTCCCCCAGACAAACGCCGCCCAGGCTGTTGAAGACGCCGGCTTCACTATATTGGAAGACGAACAGCTATATAATCTCTGATAATTGTAAAAAGCTTATCCTCAAAGGGTAAGCGCGGGCAATTACAAGTGGCTTTAATCTGTCGGGAGTAGTGATTCTTATAGTGTTTGCTTGATGATGTTGGCCAGGCGGACGAAAGTTTCGGGTTTTAGTTTTTCGGCTCGTGAGCTTGGCGCGATGTCGGCTTTTTTGAAGATTGCTTTCCAGTCTTTTATCCGGGTCAGTCTGCCGGCGGCGAATTTTGTCGTTGACCAGAGCGTCTTGCGGCGGTGCTGCATAAACAGATTTACAAGCTCCTGAAACAGCCGGATGTCTTTAATCGCTTCCATCTTATGGCGCTGGCGAAAATAGCTGACAATGGCCGAGTCCACCTTCGGCTGGGGCCAGAACACTGCCGGTTTGAGAACGCGCACGATTTCGACAGTGCCGGTGGCTCCGAGAAATATGCTTAATGTGCCGTAGTCTTTCGAACCCGGCTCGGCGACCATCCGGCGGGCGACTTCTTTCTGCACGGTGACATGCATCTGGTCTGCCGGCGTCGGTCCGATGCAAAGGATAATCATTATCGGCGAGGAGATATTGTACGGCAGGTTCGCCACGAGCTTAAAACGCCCGCCAAGCACTTTTCGCTTCGCCTCTATTTCAAAGAGCACCTTTTCATCGAGAGCATTTTTTGTGCGAAGAGCATCGGTATTTATCACGGTGACATTGCTTTTATCTGCAAGCCGGCTTTGCGCCGTCTGCGCCAGGGCGTCATCATATTCGACGGCTATTAGACTGCCTGCTTTTTCCGCGATGGCCTCGGTCAGTGAACCGGTGCCGGAGCCGACCTCAAGCACAACATCATCGCTGCTGATATCAGCCCGTTCAATGAGCAGCCGCATCAGGTTTAAGTCGATAAGGAAGTGCTGGCCAAGCTGCTTGTTGGGGGTTGTCCCGGCCTGTTGGAGCAGCAGTTGTAGTTGCTGTTTGGTCTGCATTATTTACCGGCCTGGACCGCCTGCGATGATCTTTTAATCTGTGACATTTCGATGGCCGTGATAATCGCCGACTTCATCCCCTGCGGATTGGCCACATCCCTGCCGGCAATATCGAATGCCGTGCCGTGGGCGGGTGAAGTCCTGATAATCGGAATACCGATAGTTATATTGACCGCTTTTTCAAAGGCCAGAAGCTTGACCGGTATCATAGCCTGATCGTGATACATTGCGACCACACCGTCGAATTGTCCTCTTGCGGCTTTCAAAAACAGCGTATCGGCAGGATACGGCCCGGTGCAATCCACGCCGTTTGACTGCGCCAGGGCGATGGCGGGGCTGATGATGCGTTTTTCCTCGTCACCGAATTGTCCGTTTTCGCCGCTGTGGGGGTTTAGCGCCGCGACCGCTATACGCGGCCTTTTTATGCCGAAATACTTTTTCAGCGCATCGTTTAGCAAATCTATCGGCTCAAATACGATGCCGATGGTAAATTTGTTGCGAATATCGAGCAGTGCCTCATGAATAGTTGCAAGCGCGACTTTCAGCGGCCCGGCGGTGAACATCATCGCTTTGCGCGATTTGGTCCACTCTGCGAAAAGCTCGGTATGGCCTGGCCATTTCACTCCTGCCAGCTTCCAGCTTTGCTTATTTATCGGGGCCGTTACCACCGCGTCGATAATCCCCCGCTTGGCAGCATCTATGGCGTCCAGACAGAAACGCACGGAGGCCTGGCCGCTGACCTGATTAGGGCCGGAAAGATATGCCGGCAGCGAATAATCGTCATAATCGGCCACCACAACCTTGAAAGGATAGTCCCTGCTGATTTTTTCGTGCTGGTGGCGACCCCAGAACGGTTCTATTTCCGCACGATCGGCGGCATATTCCAGCTGCTCATCCATACCGAAGATGACATACTTTGCCCGGCGGCGAATGTCGGGGTCGGCCAGAGCTTTTACGACTATCTCCGGGCCAATCCCGGCAGGATCGCCCATAGTGATGCCAACCAGCGGCTGTTCGAATATAGAATTTTTTGAGTTATTGTTTTTCATTACCGGATGATTATAACATATTGAGGGTTCGGTATTGAGCTAAAAGCCCATTTCATGCAGCTTTTCTATGCTCAGACCGGCGGGTTTTTGGCCTTCGCGGCCAATCGCATCGAGCCGCTTTGATACGGCTTTTATGATAAGATCGGTCTCGATGTTGGCTTTGTCGCCGATTCGGGCGTGTTTTAGATTTGTGGCGTTGAAAGTTTCGGGAATGACCGCGATTGAAAACGAATCGTCGTCAAGCTCGGCTACGGTAAGCGAAATACCGTCAACCGCCACCGATCCCTTGACAATCATCATATCCAGCAGTTCCGGCGGTGCATTGTATCTGAATTTCCAGAACCGTCCTGATTGCGATATATCGGTAATTGCGGCTGTGCCGTCGATATGTCCCTGTACAAAATGTCCGCCGAAACGATCGGTCGGCCTCATCGCAAGCTCGATATTCACGGCCGCGCCAGCCCGCAAGTCGGCGATGTTTGAGCTTTTGACGGATTCGCCGCTGACATCGAACTCAATTTGGCTGCCCGTAATGCGCACAGCCGTCAGGCAGAGCCCGTTTACAGCCACGCTGTCGCCGATTTTCACCTGCTCTGTCAGGTTTTCGGCCTCTACTGTAAGCCGCATTCCATCGCCAACAGGCCGGGTCTGCGCTATTTTGCCAAGTTGTTGTATCAGTCCGGTGAACATAACAATTCTTTTATGCATAAAGTTTTATGTGAAAACTCTTAGCGATTATGCTAAAATGCCTCGGTGTAAAAGTCAAACAATTTGAAACAGGGGTATTTAACTATGTTCTGGTTAAAATTCGGTGGCGTGTCCATAGCCGTGTTGGCGCTGGTTATTGTTGGAATTGTATTTTTAGGCGATGCGGCGGATCAGCCGGAGGTTAGTGAACGGCAGGATCGCCAGGAAAGAGCCGAAACGGTTTATGATCGCTGGGATGAAGACGGTGAGCGCCTACGCTCACCGGTCGAACCTCAGGACAAGTCTGCCGAAGAACCCGAGGATCAAATCGAACAGCCTGATGAGCCTCAGGAAGAGACCCCCGAAGAATCGCCGGATGAACCTCGCCAGTTCCGCGAGTTGACAACCGATCAGCAGTATCGGGCCGAGCAGCTTCTTGAGCAGGCAATAACCAGCAGGCAGCAAACCAGACTGCCCGGGTTTACCTGGAGGCAGACAATCGACTATTGCAGGCAAATTATAGATCAATTCCCCGATACCGAATACGAACTTAAGGCACAACGAATACTGGCCGAAATCCCGCGCAGAGACAGAAGACGCTGGGATGTTGCCGATGAAGAGCTTGGTCCCTACCTCGAAGAAGCCGAATGGTAAATGTAATATTGTTCAATTATCGTAGGAGAAACAAATGGCAGTAACAGTCAATGGCGAGAAAATTGACGAAAAACTTATTGAAAAGGAAGTTTCACGCTTAAGGCCCGATTACGAGCGAGCTTTTGCCGAACAGCCCAAAGATGAGCGTGAGCAGCAGCTAAAGGAATGGTCAACCGAAAATGTAATCGAAAGCACCCTTCTTCAGCAGCACGCCGCCGAAACTGTTGAGGTAACAGATGAGCAAGTGGAAAAAGCCCTTGAGGAGCTTACCGAAAAATTCAAAAAACAGGGTGGTAATCCTGACGATATCAAAGAAGAAGGTTATGAGGAAATGCGGGGCAGACTGCGCAATCAGTTGCAGGTGCAAAAGCTGCTTGACCAAATCTACGCAGAAGTTCCCAAGCTGACCGATGAAGAAATAGAGCAATACTACGAAGAAAACAAAGAGCGATATCGAAGCCCCGAACAGGTTCGAGTCAGCCATATGGTCAAGCACCCCGGCTGGCAGGCCAGTGAGGATGAAGCTCTTGAAATCATGAAAAAAGCAAAGGCCGAGCTTGATGTGGGCAAGTCCTTTGAGGAAGTTGCCACAAGCTATTCCGACTGCCCTGACCGCGGCGGAGACCTGGGCTATATTACACGAGGGCAAATGGTTGAGGAGTTTGAGGATGTTGCCTTCAAGATGACCCCAGGGCAGGTGTCCGATATTTTTGAGACTCGCTTTGGCTGGCATATCGCCACTGTTAAAGATAGAAAACCCTCAACTGTTCCACCGCTAAGTGAAATAAAAAAACGCGTCCTCGAAGAGTTGGAAACAAATCGCAAAACCGAAGCTCTCGAGAATTATATTGATTCCCTGAAAGAAAAAGCCAGCATCGAAAGAAAATAAATTGTTTATTTATTGAAAATAAGTTTGACACACCAGATATAGCGTCTTAAAATCTAGTTGTTTCAATATATGGTGGCAAGGGATTTAATACCTGAAGGGTATCGGCTGTGCTGTGTCCTTTCTGCAAAGAGGATAATGACAAGGTTGTTGACTCGCGCTCCAGCGAGGCCGGTCGGGTAATTCGCCGCCGCCGCCAGTGTCTGGAATGTAAGAGGAGATTCACCACCTATGAACGCATCGGCGGAGTCTTTAAGCTCTATGTCATTAAAAAGGACGACAATCGCGTCCCCTATGACCGCGAAAAAATAATCAGCGGCCTGCAGAAATCCTGCTATAAAAGACCCGTCTCTGCCGAGCAGATACAGCAAATCGCCGACAAGGTCGAGGAGGACATATTCCGCAATTATGATAAGGAAGCCCCGGCAAGCTTCATAGGACAGCGGGTAATGGAGCATTTGCGTACGGTGGACAAGGTCGCTTATATTCGTTTTGCAAGCGTTTACCGTGAGTTTAAGGACGCCGACGAGTTCATCGACGAGGTGCAGCGGATAATTACCGATCCGGACAGCAAAGAACAGCTTAGACTCTTCACGGAAAGCTGATGCAGAACCATAAAATTCAAGGAGGAAGCAAAATGACTATTAAAGTTATCAAAGCTGACGGAACGGCAGAGCCGTATCTGCACACCAAGGTAATGGCCGCAATTAACATTGCACTGGAAGCCGCTGACTGTGCTGATGTCAGTATGGCAGAAGACCTGGCCGATGTTGTAACACATTACATTCACAAACGCCAAAACGAAAAGAACCGAATTACCAGCGGGGAAATACTTTACATCATCCAGGCGGTACTCGAGGGCACCGACAACGGCCCCGCTGCCGAGGCGCTCAGCGGATACCATTACCTGCGCAAGCTCAATCGCTCGCGAATCGAAGTAGTTGATATAGATGCCGTATCATTTGATGAGCTTGAGATGCTGTGGCACCACCACATATCGCCGGGCAGGTGGGAGAAGGCAAGCATAGTCCAATACCTGAACGAAAAGTGCGGTCTGCCCATACCAAACGCCCGCGTTATCGCCTCCGCAGTTGAGGAAAAAGTTTTGAATATGGGCTGCGGCGTAGTTTCAACGGGACTGATAAAACAACTCGTATTAGCAGAAGCAGCCGCATTTAGCAGAGCAGAAAAACAATTACAGGCCCTGGCGGTTTGAAATTAAACTCAATTGTCGCCTTGTTGGTCATTGTTCGATTCATCGACTGGCCTGTCCTCGAACGCCGGTTCTCCGTGAATTCGCTCGGCAAGTTCCATCGCTTTTTCAACATCAGCTCTGTATGCCCTGAAAGCCAAGGGAAGGGCACTTGTGCGGAAAATTTACTGGCAATGACGGTTTTCCGCTGATAATATACAAATGATGAGAAAGCCCAAATTATCATTAGAATCAATTTCGAAAGGATACATTATGAACAGCAAAAAAGCATTTCTGTTAACCCTGACAATCCTGACTCTTTCGACAGCGGCATCCGCCGAGCAGTTGCTGCGGCTAAACCTCGCGGAAAATCAGCGATTTTACCAAAGGATGACTCAGCAACAGCAGATAGAACAGCAAATGATGGGGCAAACTATGACTTTCAACCAGGACAGCGGTTTTGGCTGGATAATTGAAGTCACCGAAGTTGACGACGATGGTGCAATGTGGCTGGAAACGACCTACGACTGGGTAATGATAGAAATGGACGGAATGGGTATGTCGTTTTCATACGACAGTGCTGTGGACGATGAGGAAGAAGTCTCTGACATGGTAAAAGGCTTTGCCTCCATGCTCGGCCTGACATTTAAGACAAAGGTAAATAACCGCGGCGAGGTGCTGGATATAGAAGGCTTTGAGAAAATGCGTGAAAAGTTTGCCGAACAGCTTGCGGGAGGTCCGATGGAGGAGGCTATGCTCGAAAGTATGGACCAGTACCTTGACGAGGATATGCTCAGGCAGTATATGGGCTATAGTATTGCATTCTATCCAGAGCAAGCTGTAAGCGTAGGGGATTCATGGCGAGATTCGATGGTTATGCCCGGGCCTTTCGAAATGAAAGCCGATTACGAATACACTGTCAATGAAATCAGCGATGATCGAGCTGTACTTGGTATTGCAGGCACAATGGCAACAGACGACGCGGCGGGTCTTCCTCCGGGCATGCCCGAAGGAATGGACTTCGATCTTGAGGGCACAATCAACGGCACCGGCAATGTTGACCTGACTACAGGTCTGACCAGCGAGAGTAATCTCGATATGGATATGTCGATAGAAATGACAATGCCCGGCGGCCCGAACGGCCAGCCAATGACAATGCCGATGTCAATAAAAGGAACGATAAGATCGACAATAGAGCCTATGTAATCAAAGCGAATTTAGAACCCGGCAAGGTGGACATTGTTACTGACCTTACTGAGTTTTAAAAATTAGAAAAGTATCAGTGCAAGTAAAATAGTCCAAGTATCTTTTCCGTGCTGCTGCTTTCAAAGAAATCTTAGAGCCCCTGCTGGAGGTTGGCTTTTCGTGTTGGCAGGCAGATAGAAAAGTAGTTCGAACGGGCTGAGCAGGAATGCGGATTTGGGGCCTTTGGGGCATGTACCTACCCTTTGCTAATAGCGATTACATTATGCGGGTTGAGGGCACTTGGCAGATGCGTTTGTATTTTAGTCCGAGATTTTAATCTTAATAAGCTTGACAGTATATTTCAGATGCTCTTATATTATTACTACTTGTAAGATTCACGCGCCCGTAGCTCAATTGGATAGAGTCGCGGACTTCGAATCCGAAGGTTGGAGGTTCGAGTCCTCCCGGGCGTGTTTAAGGCCAGATGATGACATCTGGTCTTTTTTATTGCCTAAATGTGCCATTTGTAAGGACTTATGGCTTTGCTGATTTTCGCTAATTTGTCCCTGTCCGTTGCCAGTCGATGACAGCGAGTTACTGGAAAAGTCAGATTTTTTTGTAAGTTTTTTGTAAGCGCCGACCGGCTGATCGTCGGTTCCGGTAGCCT
>PWDX01000022.1 GCA_003553245.1 Phycisphaerae bacterium | reverse complement strand
GAATTTACGATATAACCAGCACGGACAGGCTGGATATTGGAGTTCAATGGCAGGCCGGAACCCGAACAATTTTTGATGACGATGGAGATCCGGACCCCGATTCATCGACAGACCCCTTTACAAAAGGAGCATTTGGCGGCGCCGGGACGGATGCAACTACCCGAGGAGATTTGCGTTTTGGCTGGCTGACAGGAAGTGTTGATATTGATGCTGTTTTAAGGGCACAGAAGGACACTATTGATGCGCAGCTTTTGGCTAATCCGCGGATACTCGTTCTTGATAATGAACCTGCCGAGATACAGATTATTGAGGAGCTTCCTTATCAGGAGCTGACCGAATCGAGTCAGGGCGGTTCTATTGGAACCACAAGCTTTAAGGATGTGGGTGTTGAGTTGAAAGTAACGCCGAATATTGCACGGGATGATATGGTTCGGTTATACCTCCAGCCTGAATTCAGCGTGGAGACAGGCTCGGTTCGTTTTGAGGGCAGCCAGGTGTCATATCCTCAGCCTATTGTTGACAGAAGGCGCGCCAGTACGACACTGTTGGTTCGTGATGGCAATACAGTGGTTCTCGGCGGCCTGAGAAAAAGAGACATAACCAAACATATGAATAAGGTCCCGTTGCTCGGCGATCTTCCGTTGCTTGGCGGGCTTTTCCGACATAATTCTGAGAGTGCCGTAACAAGTGAATTGGTTGTTTTCATTACGCCTCGAATTATACACGAGCCTGTTTTAACCGAAACGGAACTCGAGCAGCTCGAGGCGACTAATTTCCCCTCGCTGGACCGATGGAAACCAGAAGTCAGCGAATAAAGATACTCTTCAATAGTTTTGATATCAATCAGGCTCCGCTTTGTACGGAGCCTTTTTAATGCGCCGTGATTTTAGTTGCTTGTTTTGAGTGAATTTGCTCGAAATAACTTTACTGGGAACAAAAGTTATGACAGAATGTCCATATGATAAAAGTAAACTACTTTTAAGGGGAATTATTATGAGAAAATCAAACTATTTTTTGGCATTATGTTGTACAATTCTGGTTTTTGCAGGCTTGACATCGGGGCAGGAGGTTGAGGACAGTTCGCTGACAATTTATAACGCCAATTTCGCAGTGGTGACCCAGAACAATCAATTCGATTTTGAAAAAGGGCTTAATACTATTTTGTTTGAAGATGTCGCGGCTTCGATTGATGCCACGAGTGTTCAGTTCTGGTGTATTGATTCGCCGCAAGAGGTGCGGATACTGGAACAGAGCTATGAACAAAGCACACCGAAGCAGATGGGAAGATTACAAATACTCAGCGAATCTGTAGGCCAGCGTGTTGCGCTTTTTGTGGGTGAGCATAGCTTTATGGGAAAATTGCGAGCAGTGATGAACTCTGAAATTATTTTAGAGGATTCATTCGGGAACATATCTGTAGTCAGCAATGACAAAGTAGGCGCAATCAGACTCGAGGAGCCGGATGATGATCTGGAATTCAAGGAGCCTGAGCCGGCGAAGCGTTTTCTCCGCTGGCTGTTGGATTCGGATGTTGAAGGTTTGCAAAACTGCCGAATAGCGTATATGGCAGATAACATTGACTGGCAAGCCCACTATTCGCTTACTTTGGACGCAGATGAAGAGTCGCTTATGCTTTCATCTTGGGTAACGGTCAGTAACAAGACTGAGACAGCTTTTGAAAACGCAAGCATTCAGCTTGTGGCAGGTGATATACAGCGAGAAGCACCTAAGAGCCAGGTTAGGTATGACAGTATGGTTATGGCTCGCGCCGAAGCGGCTGCGCCCCAGCAGTTCGAACAGAAAGAGCTTAGCGAATACCACCTTTATACATTAGAGCGTGCAACGGATATCCCGGCCAACCAGACAAAGCAGTTAAAGTTTATGAAACCGGCCGATGATGTGGCTGTAGAGAAGATATATGTATATGAGAAAAAGCCGACTTGGTTCTATAACCGACAGAATGAGGAGGATTCTGTTCAGGTTCGCCTTGAGTTTGAAAACAGCGAGGAAAACAATCTTGGCGTGCCGCTGCCTATGGGGAAGATGAGAATTTTCCAGACGATAAACCGGCAGGATGCTCCCAAATTTATCGGTGAAGACCGCATCGGACATACAGCCAAAGATGAAAGGGTCTCGCTGTATATCGGCAATGCTTTTGACATAGTGCCGGAATACACTCTTGTTGAATCTGAGTCTGACCAGCGTCAACGATACGAGCGACAGGCACATCGAATTGAGCTTAGAAACGCCAAGGACAGCGATGTTGTGGTGTTTGTTGAGCATACTTTCAGTGCATATCGCAACTGGGAGGTTGAGGAATCTTCACATGATTATCAGGCCAAAGACGCAAATACTATCCGGTTCAGTGTTTCTGTCCCGGCAGAGTCAGCGACGACAGTAACATATCGTACGATGGAGACATGGTAGGGCGGTTTAATTTGGAGAATATAAGATGCGACGAGCTTCGTGGAATTTCCTGGTTGATTTAATCAATTTTATTTTGTTTATAGTGGTTACCGTTTCGGGCGTGGTTTTAAAATATGCTTTACCCGGGGCGCCTGGTCCGACATTCTGGGGTATGACTCGCAGACCGTGGGGTGATATTCACTGGTATAGTTCAGTGGCATTTGTAATTATGGTGATTGTCCATATCGTTCTGCACTGGAACTGGATACGCGGATATTTTAAGTCAGTCTATGGTAAAAAGGCCTCGGAGGATGAAGCGTAAGGTCAGAAATCCTCGCCGGGGCGTATGATTCTGCCGTGGGGCTGGCGAAGGTCTATGTGTTTAGCCCCGGTTTGTAAAGTTCCATATTCGATGTAGTATCCGTATAATTTTGCGAGTTTATCCTTGTCGGGGGCTTCGGCATGGCGCTGCCAGCGGTCCGGCTCGGCACCCCACTTTATTGGCGTGTCATCAACGGCGTATAGTATGATATGAGAAGCATCGCGGCGGTTTCTTCCGTCGTAGTTAGTGACATCGACGGTTTTTAGCTCGGCAATCAGCGGTTGTTCAGGCGTTAACTGCCTGTCCATTCGCTCCAGCAATATCAATAGGTGAACAGAAGCCTTCAGGGCGTCTCTATCTAAGTGCAGCCCCGGCCTCGGCACCAAAGAGCCGGTATCAAGGCCCCGGATTTCAGGCAGGTGCATTTCGGGAAGAGGGACATCATCGAGCAATACCAAGTCTCGATCGACATAAAATGTTTCCCTGCGGAGCTGTATAGTCGCCACCGGTCTTCGCCAGCCTGCGAAAACCCGTATTGTGTTACCGGCAGCCTGAACTCTTATATCTGTGAGCCACTTTACATTGTCTGCAAGCCCCTTGTGAACATATTGGGCAGCCTTTTCGTTTACCCGTAACCCATTTGTATAAGATGTGGCTGCCGCATATACCTTTTGTTCCAGATCCTGATTTACCCAGGCCGGGACACTCATAAGCTCGAGTTGAGGTTCTATTTCGGCAACATTGCTTTGAGTTACATGCTCTTCGAGATAATAAAATCCAACGCCGATCCCGGCCAGAATGATAAAGACAATGAATGTTTTAAGAACTCTCATCAGAGCTGAAACATCCACGGGCGGTGCGTCGCTTTTGCGGGTTTTCTTTGATCGGCCAAAAAGGCGGAACCGTTTTTTGTTTGTCTTTTTTTTTCGCACCGCTGTTATAACCTCGAGACCTCTGCGCGTTCAACCGCGAGTTCAACTATTCTGCCGCAAAGTTCCGGCATCGAGATTCCGGCTTGCTTGGCAGCTTTTGGCAGAAGTGAATGATTGGTAAAGCCGGGTATTGTATTGACCTCGAGGGCCCAGGCGATTTCATTTTCGCCGAGTATAAAGTCCACCCTGGCGAAATCGCGACAGCCCAGCGACTCGAAACAGTTCATTGCCGCCGATTTTAAGTTCGCGTTAAGTGAATAGCCTTCAAGACTGTCGAACAAATATTGTGTATCGTTGTCGGCATATTTGGCGTTATAGTCGTAGAAGGCGTTTTTGCTTATGATTTCGATGATCTCGAGAGGTTGATTAGCCAACACCGAGACAGTAAGTTCCTTTCCGGGGATGAATTTTTCGACCATTGCGTCGCCAAATTGCTCGAAGCAGTCTTTGGCCGCTGCCAGGGCTGTCTCAGCATCGGAGCATATAGTAATGCCGACGCTGCTTCCTTCGGCGGAGGGCTTTACCACGAATTTATTGCCGAATTGTCTGGTTTGTTCATCCAGACCATCCAGTTGCTTCGGCGAGCTGATATAAACAAAAGGAGGTGTTGTTATTCCCGCCTGTGAGAATATTTGCTTGCTTTGTACTTTATTAAAAGCCAGCCGGCTTGCAGATGGGTCGCTGCCGCAATATGTGAGATTTTTATCTTCCATGATCTGCTGAAGTGTGCCGTCCTCACCGAAGCGTCCGTGCAGAACCGGAAAGAACACATCTATCCGAGAGTCATCAAGTATCGCAAGGTCATCCGGCGTTATGTCGGCCTCTATGACATTATAACCGCCCAGGGAAAGCGCCGAGGCGACGCATTGGCCGCTTTGGATGCTTATTTCTCGTTCCGAACTGATTCCGCCCATCAAAACAGCAACTGTCATCGGCTCATTTTGCGGGCGATTATTTATTGATCGCGATTTGACCATCATTTCCAGATCTCGATCTCCGGCTCCAGTTCGACCCCGAGCTGTTCTTTAACTTTATGCTGCACCTGACTGATAAGCTGGATGACATCTGCACTTTTACAGCCTTCTTGAGCTATGATGAAATTGGCATGCTTTTCGCTGACTTTCGCGCCGCCTGTTTGTAGTCCTTTCAGTCCCGCTCGGTCTATAAGGGAACCGGCTTTTTGTCCGGGTGGGTTTTTGAAGATACAGCCCGCATTGCGCGAGCTTAGCGGCTGATGGTTCTTTTTATAAATCCAAATCTCTTTGACCGAACGCAATATCTGCTCCGGGTCGGCCTTGTTGAGTTTCATCGTTGCATTGAGAATGAATTTGGCTGTAATGTTTACTCGGCGGTAATCGAACATCAAATCCGGTTTGCTTCGGGTAAAGACATTGCCGCCGGAATCCATTACCGTGACACTTTCAACGACCATTCCTATTTCACCAAATTTACCGCCGGCGTTCATTTTGATGGCGCCGCCTATTGAGCCGGGAATGCCCGTGAGTTCCTCGATACCTGCAAGGCCTCTTCTGGTGCACTCCAGAACGAGTTTGCCCAGATCGACCCCCGCCCAGGCGATAACCGTTTCACCCTCTATGTCGTTTTTGCCGAAATCGCCGTTGTCGAGTCTTATTACGGCTCCGCGTACACCCTCGTCTGGGATGAGCAAATTCGAGCCGAAGCCAATTACTCGCATAGGTATATCGTTGTCGTTACACCGCTGGACGACTTCTTTTAGTTCATCAGTGGTTCGGGGCCTGATAAAAAACTCTGCCGGGCCACCAAGACCGTACCATGTTTGCTCTGCCAGCGGATAATCGGTTTTAACTATTTCTTCTAAGCCATTGAATATATTCATCTGCAACCTTCCAGACATCGCCTGCTCCCATCGTTACAATAAGTTCACCGGTGTGAACATTTTCCTTGAGATAATCACATATACTGCCGAATCCATCGATAAAAACCGCCCGAGAGCCGTTGGCGTTTATGCGATCGACAAGAACCCGAGAGTTAATTTGTTTTCTGGCCGCGAGGGTATCCCGAACGAAATATATCTCAGGCAGTATAACCACATCCGCCAGCTTAAAGCTTTCGGCGAAATCATCAAGCAAAAACCGTGTTCTGCTGTACTGATGCGGCTGAAAAACGCACCAAAGTTTGCCAGGGTTATAGAACTGTCGTATCGCCGAAAGCGACGCCCGTATCTCGGTGGGGTGATGAGCGTAATCATCCATCACTGTTACACCGGTAGTAGCGGCCTTTAGCATTAGACGCCTTTCGATTCCAGTAAATTTAGGCAATAATGCTAACACCTTCTGGTGATCTATTCCTGCCTCGACGGCTATTGCTGTAACTGCCAGGGCATTCATTATATTGTGTCGCCCGGGTAATGATACACTCGTTCGGCCAAGTTTTGTTTGGCCATGCATTATATCGAAGCTGTATAGACCGTCTATCAGGGCGATATCAGCTGCGTGGTAATCGTTTGAGGTGTCCTTGCCGTAAGTTACGCATCTAATTGAGTCATTAAGCTTATCCCGCACGCATCTGACTCTTTGGTCGTCGCCGTTTGCGATAAGCAGTCCCTCATCCGAGACTCCCCGTGCGAATTGCTCGAATGCTTCGATAATTTCATTTTCATCACCGTAATAGTCCAGATGGTCCTGTTCGATATTTAAAATACATCCGATCGAGGGTTTGAGATTCAGAAAACTTCTGTCATATTCGCAAGCTTCGGCTACGAAAAACCGTCCTGTTCCCACCTGCCAGGAATTGCCGAGTTCGTTGACTTTTGCCCCGACGATAAAACTCGGATCGAGTCCTGCTTTGCTCATAAGATGCACCAGCCATCCGCAGACCGTACTTTTGCCATGCGTGCCTGCCACCGCTATTCCCTCATAGCGGTCCATTACTTCACCGAGCATCTGAGCGTATTTTCGAACCTCAATACCTCGTCGCCGAGCTTCGGCCAACTCGGAATTATCCTCTTTTATCGCCGCCGAGATAACCACCTCGTCAATGTCATCAGCCAGATATTTATCGCTATGTCCTGTAAATATCTCAGCGCCTCTGTTACGAAGGCCGTTAACAAATTCATTTTCAGTCTGGTCAGAACCGCTTACTGCTGCGCCGTTCTGCATCATAAGAGCCGCAAGTCCGCTCATCCCTATGCCGCCGGCTCCTACAAAGTGAAATTTCCTATCTGTAATTTTCATTTGATTAGCTGTCTCGGCTAATTCTGTCTTGTTTAACTGTTGCATTTTTCATCCGTGAATAATGTCGGCAATGGCGTTTATCGAAAAAATCCTATTCGTTGAAATATATCGGCTATCAGCTACTAAAAAAATTACCACTGCATTTCCTCAAACGCCCCAAGCGGCTTGGCGGGCTTTTTCTGCTGAGTCTTGATGATTGCCCCTGCCAGAGCGAGATCGCTCTTGGTAGTGATTTTGATATTCGTCGAATCGGTTTTGACTATCGAAACCTCTTGGCCGAGTCTCTCGAGTAACTGGGCGTCATCGGTAATCTCCTGCTCTGCCTGTGAGAGTTCGGCATACGCTCTTTTAAGAAGCTCTTTTTCAAAGACCTGGGGTGTCTGCGCTTCATAAAGATTGGACCTGTCAAGCGTTGAGATAATTTTGTCGTCTCGAACTTCTTTTACCGTGCCGACAACCGGTGCCGCCAGTATTGCCGCCCCTGTTTTTGCTGCCTGAGTGAAAACCTCGTTAATCCACTGCTCTCGAGTGCAACAACGCACTGCGTCGTGAACCGCTACGAGCTCGACATCTTCACGCACTTCTTTTAGAGCGTTTGATACTGTTTCGTATCGCTGTTTGCCGCCGAAACAAAGCTTTACGCCGTGGAATTTAAGTGAATCGCCCCATTTGACATTTACAAGCTCTTCATCTTCGGGCGAGATGGCCGCTATGATCTGTTTGACATCAGGTCGATTAGCAAAAAGCTCAATGCTGCGCAATAGCGGCGCACGGCCGGCAACATCAATGAATGTTTTTTTTCGGCTGCCGCCGAATCTTGTTCCGGCTCCGGCTGCACATATAATAACGGCGATTTTCTTGCTCATAACCCACCTGTGAACAAAATAACTATCTGATGGTAATGAGCATATCTAAAAATCCTCATACAGGCAAGCAGAATTCAGGCAGTCATAGTAACATCTCCGAGAGCGCATAAAAAAGCGGGCCAACAGGGCCCGCAATATGTATCTCTTGTAAAGACTTTTAGTACCAGACGGTCATTATAAGGTTCGGTTCGGTTTTTTTGGCAACAACATCACCGGTGGTTACATTTGTTTTTTTTACGACAATCCCGGGATTTGCCGCCAGCCAGTCTCTGACCTGCTCTTCGAGAAAATCAATAGCACCGGCGTGGAGTTTTACATAGAAAATCTTCATCCCACTGATTCGGTCAGGCGACGAGGATGGTTGTTTTTTTACTTTCTGAGTTGGCGAAGTACTTTGAGATGGCTTTGCAGCTTTGCCGCTACCGATATTTATCGGAGAACGGTTAACAGGTGTCGTCTCAGCATCGCTGTCATCGAACGGAATCGTAACATCATCTTTTTCGTACTCGCGCTGAGGTCTTTTTTGTGGATCGTCCATAACCCGGCTCCAATAAAAACCCGTAAGTTGCTCAGAAGCACTCGACGCTCAAATTGCCCGATTTTATAGGAACATTACGATCAGGTATTTCGAGGTTTTGTACTTTTTCACGGGCTCGGCGTTCGGCGTCATCGCCCTGGCCAAACCACTGCCACCAGAGATGGCTTACCGAACCTCCGTCGTGAACGGCAGCGAACAACCATCTTCCCTCGCGTGATGTACTGTCCTGAGTTACCTGCCCGGCAAACCAGGCGTAAGACTCTTCAAAGCGAAGGTAATGGACATGGATAAAAACCTCTTCGTCACCGTATTCGTAACGGAACATTCGTCGGCTGGGCGAATCACTGTTGTTAAATATGCGTGCCCATATTTGCGCCGTGTTACCGTTTTCGAACTCGACTACGGCCTGACCCGTAATGCGTCCGTCGGGGCAGTCCTGCGCAAAGGCCGCACCCCCGAATGTCAGAAAAATCGTGATTATTAGTAAGTTTTTTATTGCTGCCATAACTATCGACCCCCTTATCCCTTCTTGAATATTAACTCGGTTGCCTGTTGAGTATATCGGCTGGTAAAGCCAATATTCTTAAAAATCTTTCCCGTCTATTCCAATTATATTTAATAAAATTAGTAATAACAATAATAAAATATTTTTTTTGCCGGTTTTAACGAATATTATTAATATACTGCCTTACTATTGATATGTTTTTCAGTGTTGACAAGTTCGATTGTTTTGCGTATAAATATTCAGAATTACCGCGGGCGTAGCTTAATGGTAAAGCCCCAGCCTTCCAAGCTGGTCATGTGGGTTCGATTCCCATCGCCCGCTTAGAGTTAAATCCTTCAATCAATCAATAAAAGCGAGCTTAGGGGTTATCTTGTGTCAGACTGAATTTGTGAAAAGGAGAACGAAAATGACAGCCTATGTCGAATTGCCGCTCGAATCCGCTCACAGAATCATCAACCACGGGCCGGTTGTATTGCTTTGCACAAAAAATCCTGAAGGAAGTTATAATCTCGCTCCCATTGCTTGGTGCTGTCCTGTGCAGAAATCCCCGCCTCAGTTGCTTGTAGTAGTCGGTAAAAGGCACAAAAGCTACAGCAATGTTTTTGCCGCGAAAGAGTTTATAATAGCCGTTCCCCACGCTGAACAGGCTGAGATGCTGCGTCAGACCGGTTCGGTTTCTGGCAGCGAATGTGACAAATTCGCACATTTTGATATCAATCATATAGTTGGGCAGAAAGTTGATGCGCATATTCCTGCCGGCTGTGTGGGTTATATTGAGTGTCAATTAAATAAAAATTTCGACACTGATAAAACAGATATTATCGTGGGTCAGGCCGTTGCAGCGGCGGTCAACAGTGAGGCTTTTGACCAGCGACTTCTCGTTGAGAAATCAGCCGGGAAAACACTTCACCATCTCGGCGAGCGCGTCTTTGTCACTCCTGACGATAAAGTGCTGCAGTAGCAACTTCGGCGATATTGAGCTAAAAACAGCCATTTTAGCCTCTGGTCACCATGGCTTTCCAGAAAAACCTATAAGAATTAAAAAAAGCATTATAAAGAACACAATAGGAATCTACGGTGACCAGGCTTCCCCGTGTCGTTCCCGGGCTTTCCACAATAATAAACTTTTTAAATTTATTCTTGAACTGGCGGAATTTGTTTGTATATTGGAGCAATTGCTCTATCCCAAGGGGTAGTTATGCGGGCTTTGGCCCGTTACGGGGCCGGCAGTTATCACGGCATGGTCGGCTCAAGCCTCGGATAGGGCCAGATCAGGCCGGTCCGGACGGTCTCCGTGAGCAATATAAGTTGCAATTTTTGGATTTTATATTAATCTCAAACGGACTGCTGTTACCCGGTGGTGTAATTGGCAACACAGGGGCTTTTGGTGCCTCTATTCCAGGTTCGAGTCCTGGCCGGGTAGATGTACCGAAACCGAAGTGTTTGGATAAGTTGTAAGTCAGTAATCGAAAAGAAAGTATGGAAAAAGCCGCTATAATATTAGCTGCCGGTGTAAGCAGCAGGATGAACACCCAGATGCCGAAGGTTCTGCATGAGGTTTGCGGGCGTGCTATGCTTGATTATGTGCTGGAAGCCTGTCGCCAGGCAGGCGTAACCAAGATATATGTAGTGGTGGGCTTTGGCGCAGAGCAGGTTCAGCAAAACTTTGCAGACGCTGATGATGTCGTATGGGTTCGTCAGGAAGAGCAAAAAGGCACTGCGCACGCTGTTATGTGCTGCACCGATTACCTGCAGAATTTTGAGGGTGATACTCTGATCCTCTGTGGCGACGGGCCTTTGATACAGGGCCAAACGCTGAAAGTGCTGGTGGACAAGCATGAAAAAGAAAAATCAGCGGTTACGCTGGCCACTGCTTTACTGGATGATCCGACCGGCTACGGACGCATAGTTCGAGATGATTACGGCAATATTGAGGGGATAGTCGAACACAGCGACTGCGACGAAAAGCAGAAACAGATAAAAGAGGTCAATCCCAGCTACTATTGCTTTGACAATCAAAAGCTGCTCGAGGCTCTTAAGCAGATTAAGCCGGATAATATCAAGGGTGAGTATTATCTTACCGATGCTCTGTCGATATTGATTTCCAGCGGCAACAAAGTTGTGGCAGTTACAGCGGTCAGGCCGGAAGAGGCGATGAGCGTAAACAGCAGGTCTCAGCTTAGCGCCGTCGGTAAGGTGATGCAAAGTCGCGTTCAGAACCGTTTGATGGAAAACGGCGTTACGATTGTTGACCCTGTAAACACATGGATAGATTCGCGGGCGCAGATAGGTCAGGATACCACGGTTGAGCCTTTTACTTATATTCATGGCTCGGCCAGAATAGGCAGCCATTGCCGTATCGGGCCTTTCGCTTATATCGAGGGCGGCACGGAACTGAAAGACGGGACAATAACCAGACCTGTTATGAGCGTAAAATTTGATGTGGCCGAGGAGTCAAAGGAAGGGTAGAAGCTATGTTCCTTAATGATAATCTTAAGGTTTTCAGCGGCAGCTCTAATGTGACTTTGGCTGACGAGGTCTGTAAATATCTCGGCATTCCGCTTGGCGGTGCAAAACTGGATAGATTTCCAGATGGCGAGAAGTTTATAAAGCTCGAGGACGATGTTCGAGGCAGAGACTGTTTTGTCATACAGTCAACGAATGCTCCGGTTGACGAGCATATTGTCGAACTGCTTATATATATCGACTGCCTGCGTCGGGCAAGCGCAAGACGCATAACCGCGGTTATACCTTATTTCGGCTATGCCCGTCAGGATCGTAAGGATGAAGGCCGTGTGCCTATTACCGCTAAGCTCATGGCCAATATTATATCCACGGCAGGGGCCGACAGGGTCGTCGCGATTGATTTGCACGCCCAGCAGTTACAGGGATTTTTCGACATTCCGGTCGATCATCTGACCGGCGAGATAGTCCTAAGCAGGTATTTTCGAGATAAAAGACTCAGTAATCTGGTAGTTGTTTCGCCGGATGTCGGAAACATTAAAATGGCTTCTTACTATGCCTCGCATCTTGGGGCGGCTCTGGCGATAGTGCACAAGCGCAGAGTCAGCGGCCGTGATGTGACCGCAGAGGAGATTATCGGTGATGTTGACGGTAAAAATGTTCTGATGGTCGATGATATTATTGCCACGGCCGGAACGATGTGCAGTGCAGCTCAAATACTGAAAGACAGAGGCGCAGAGCGGATTTATGCCGGCGGCACTCACGGCGTTTTTGCAGGCCCTGCTGTTGAGCGGCTCAGCAATGCTCCCATAGACGAGGTGGTTGTTACAAACACCATCGTCCTGAACGGCCAGGCCCAGCAGATGAAAAAAATTAAGGTGTTAACTGTTGCCCCGATGCTTGGGGAAACTATAAAAAGAATTCACAGGAATGAATCGGTCAGCGCATTGTTCAACGATTGACGCAGGCCCAAGCAGGATTATTAACGCAAGATATAGCGAGGAACAGAAAATATGGAAGATACTTTGAAACTGAAAGCCGAAAAACGAGAAAACTCAGGCACAAAGGTATCGCAGCGGCTTCGCAGCCAGGGTAAACTGCCCATAGTGCTTTACGGCCATAAGCAGCAAACATTTCCGCTGGCGGTTGACATGCACGATTTTGTCGAAGGTGTTCACCATGGCCATCGTCTGATGGAACTCGAAGTGGACGGCAAGAATGAGACTACGATGATTAAGGATATTCAATACGACTATCTTGGCAGGGATATTATTCATGCTGATATGATCCGTGTGAATATAACCGAGCGAGTTACTGTTTCTGTGGCTCTGGATCTCAAGGGTGAACCCAAAGGCGCCCAGGAAGGCGGCATTCTGGAAGAACACGCCGACGGGCTCGAGGTTGAGTGCCGCGTCAGCGATATTCCCGAGACGATCGAGGTCAGTGTAGATGATATGGAAATCGGCGATGCACTTTACGCTCGAGATGTCAAGTTGCCCGAGGGCATTGATCTGGCCAGTGATGAAGATACGCTTATTGTTATCTGTCGCACCGTTGAAGTGGAAGAGCCTGAAGAAGCTGAAGCCCTCGAAGGCGAAGAAGAGCCGTCCGCACCTGAGGTGATTGGTCGAGAGAAAGAGGACCAAGAAGATGAAGGTGAACAGGAAAAAGGCGGCGAGTAGTTTATTTTTCGCGGATTGAATCGGCGGTGCCCAGTTATGAGTGATATTCGGTTGGTAGTCGGGCTTGGTAATCCGGGTTCGCAGTATGCCGAAACTCGACACAATGTCGGTTTTAATGTAGTAGAGGCGGTTGCCCGGCTGCTTGGAATAGATACGGGAAAAAAGAAGTTCGGCGCGTTCTTCGGCCAGGACTTTTACGACGACAAAAAGTTAATATTGTTGATGCCGCAGGAATATATGAATCGCAGCGGTCAGGCGGTAGCCACAGCGGTTGGTTTTTATAAGCTGCCTCTTGAGGATGTTTTGGTGGTTACCGATGATATGGCGTTGGACCCTGGTGTTATACGCTTGCGACCAAAAGGCTCTGCCGGCGGGCATAACGGCCTGGCGGATATAATCGCCAGACTCGGCACAGACAGTTTTGCCCGGCTCCGCGTGGGAATAGGCTCCAGCGGGCCGATTCCGGGACGCGATTATGTACTTGGGCGTCCTGACAGGCATGAGCGTAAGCTTTTGGATGAAGGTATTATCAAAGCTCGTGAGGCTGCCCTGCGATGGATCGAGGGAGGCATCGAAAAGGCAATGAATGAATTTAATGTCCGCCAGGGAGCGGATGCGGATTAAAGAAAGTATGTATTGTTGATTAGTAAATCTTTGAAATTTGGATTATCAGGAGGTAATCAGCTTGAAAACAGCAGAAAAGAAATTATATGAAGGTATGTTCCTTGTTGACGCCAATGACGCGGCGTCGGACTGGGAAGGTGTTCTAAGTGAGATCAGAAATATCCTTGAGCGTTCCAGCGCTGAGGTAGTTTCGCTGCAAAAATGGGATGATCGCAAGCTGGCCTATGAGATTGATAAAAAGGATCGCGGATGTTACATCCTTTGCTATTTCAATGTTGAAGGTCCTTCGATAGCTGAGATTAATCGCGACATTAAGCTTAACGAAAGGATCATGCGGGCTATGATACTTTCAGCCGAGCCTATTCCTCAGGAAATAATCGAGGCTGACACTCCGGTTATGCGCCAGCAGAAAGCTCTTGAGCAGGCTCAGCAGCGTCAGGCTGAAGAACAAGAGAATGCCGGTGTTGCCGAGGCTTCGGATGAAGAGTCGGCCGAACAAGAGAACGAAGATTCCTCAGATGATGAGGTCAAGGATGCCTCGGATGAAGCGCCCGAAGGTGAAGGTGAGGAACAGTTGTAATTTTTGCGGCAGAGCCTGATATGCCGTCACGAGAGGTGCTGATATGGCGAATTATAATAAAGTGATTCTGATGGGCAATCTTACTCGCGATCCCGAGCTTAGCTATCTGCCCAGCCAGACGCCTGTGGCTGAATTCGGTTTGGCGATAAACCGAGTTTGGACCGGTCAGGATGGTCAAAAGCAAGAATCCACATGTTTTGTTGACTGTCGAGCCTTTGGCAAACAAGCCGAGACGCTGAATAAATATATGTCCAAGGGCAGTCCTATATTTGTTGAGGGTAGGCTTGATTTGGATACATGGACTGCTCAGGATGGAAGTAAACGCAGCAAACATCGCGTAACCGTGGAGAGGTTTCAGTTTCTCGGCAGCGGCGGCCAGAACTCAGGTGGCGGTGGCGGCGGCTATGCACGCGGCGGGGGCAACCAGGGCGGCGGCAGTGAGCCTGATACTATTGATGATATACCGTTTTAGAATAACTGCTCATATTCCGGGCAGCTTCCGAAGATAAGAATAGAAAAAAGAAAGGACCAGACAGGGGTTTAAAGTATGGCAAGATTTGATAACAGACGAAAAACAGCGATTCCAGGGCCGCGTGAGCGTACGCAATGCCGTTTTTGCAGGCGCGGGCAAAAATATGTTGATTACAAAGACCTTGAGACAATGAGCAAGCTGCTTACAAATCGCGGAAAGATATATTCGCGAAAACGCAGCGGTAATTGTGCCGGCTGCCAGCGCAAGGTCAAGCACGCCCTTAAGCGTGCAAGATATATGGGGCTGTTGCCTTATACAATCTAAAACGATTTTCAGAGAATAAAAGCATATATAGACGGAGAAATACAGATGAAAGTTTTACTCCAGGACGATGTAAGAGATATTGGTTATTTCGGGGATGTCATTGAAGTAAAAGACGGCTATGCCCGAAACTATCTACTGCCACAGGGCTTGGCGATAGTGCCGAGCGAAAACAATATTCGAATGTTGGCTGAAGAAAAACAAAGGCGCGCAAAGCAGCGAATGGAAGAGTTCGAACGCCTTGAGGGTGTCGCTGAGAAAATCGAGGGCGCCGACGTTATCATAAAAGCAAAGGCCAATCCCCAGGGGCATTTATTTGGTTCAGTGGCTGAGCGAGATATTGCTGATAACCTGCGGAGCCAGGGCTTTGAAGATGTCGAAGATGATATGGTTAAGCTTGGCCATCACCTAAAAGAAGTCGGCTACTATTCGGACATTAAGGTCAAGTTTGCCGCCGAGATAACTGCTTCGGTCAATGTGCTGGTCGTGGACGCCGAAGAAGCCGAGGGGAAAACCGAAGAAGAACTCAAAGAAGAGCTTCGCGCTAAAAAGGTCGAAGAGCAGCAAAGTGCTGTGGAAATGGAGCTTGTCGGCGAGGAAGAAGCCGAAACCCCTGAAGAATCCGAGCAGACTGACCAGCCTCAGCAGCAACAGGAAAAGGAAGCTTGATATACGCCGATTTGGCGGTTATATGGTTGATTTTTCAGAAAGTTGAATTATTATGCATAACGGTTGCTTATGGCAGCCGTTTTTTTTTGTAGGTTCAGGCTTCTTGCGTTATAATCTTCTGCGTTTCAATTATTTTATTTGCAATAATAGTTTTTTGGCCAGGATGGTATATTCGGGATGGATCAGGCGGTAAAAAAGGACAAAAAGCCACCAAACAGCGTCGTCGATACCGGCTCAAGCAATCTTGGAGCACGCAGTATGCCGGAATCCCTTGCCGCCGAGGCGGCGGTTCTGGGTTCTATGATTATCGATCCTAATTGTATCGGCGATGTTATAGAGCACATTAGCTGTGATGCTTTTTACCGTATAGAGCACCAGATTATATATGACGCCCTCATAAGACTTTATGAAAAAAACAAAGGCGAGGGCATCGACGGGGTGCTTTTGCGCGACGAGCTTGAGCGGGTCGGTAAACTCACAGAGATAGGGGGTGTCGAATATCTGGCGGATATAATGGATTCGGTGCCTTCGTCGGCCAATG
>PWDX01000203.1 GCA_003553245.1 Phycisphaerae bacterium | reverse complement strand
TTTCTATACCGTGTTCTGCGCCCGCGAAAATATAAAATCCCTCGACATCATCGACATCATAATAGACTGTCAAAGAAGGACTCAGCAGAGCGTCGAGACTCAGGCCCGCGTATATTTCAGTGGTGTCGCCGTCACTGGGAAAGTAATAGTGAATTACGCCAACAGAATATCCAATGCCTCCTTCTAAATCACCGGAGTAATCCAGCGCCCAGTTGTATTCGTTAAAGTCTCCCTCGTCGCCGTTTACATTAGTCAAATCGAGGTTTCCCCACAGCTCAGCGGTTAGTCCGCCATAACCGAGGGTTACCCAAGGCTGAAAAACCGGCTCGTCTGTTACATTTTGGCCTCTCCAGACATATTTGCCGAAGAAATCAAATCCGATTTCGGTTTCAAGTTGCTCAGCAGCAACACTGCCGCACATTACCAGAATTACCAATCCGGCTGCTATTTTCGTTAATTTGTTCATTTTACGATTCTCCTTTGGTTACAAAACATCATTTTCATTTGGTTTCTTTCCTTTTCGTGGCCAACGAAAGCTTTCAAAACGCGTTCGATAAAGCTTAAGCAAGCCCCGTGCCACAGGAAAAACAACACGGAAAATGGTCATTTATGGGCTGAAAACCGTAATTTTGGTAATTTGCGGTGTTATTCCAGTAATAGGTGTCCCTACAAAAATGTAGCCTTCCCGAGGGAGGCTACAAAAATGTAGCTGGAAAATTGGCATTGCCGGTTCGAGTTGTTAATTGTCGCAACGATGGCGATAGGGGATATCAAGGTGTGCTATATCCAGAGTATGTGCGGTTCTACAAGGTAAGTTTGTGATTAGTAAAGAAACGGCTACTAAACGAAATGCCAGGAAACATTAATGCAAAATCTTAAAGCTGCTTATGCCAGATATTCATGCTCTCTATGCTGCCGCTTATGTTTGTGTTATTTACCAGTGTCCCGCCGAAAGCGTAGCCGGCTCTTGCGAATGTTATGTTCATACCTGCCGATATCGCTCTGGCGATGGTATAGGCCGTTGCTATACCCTGTGCCGACATATCTTCCTCCATTTTACTCAGCAGCTTCAGTGACAGACCATTACCCCGCCAGTGAGGCAGCGTAGCGAAATCCGTCATCTCCACATTCGACGCCTCACGGTCTGTTTCAGCCGATGACAATGCCACAATATTATCGGCGTACCGTGCCGCATAATAGACCACATGAGTCTCCATAGTCCGACGGATATAATCCGGATCATCAATAGGAAACGGATACGACGGAAACACGCTGCTATATACCATAGCCATTTCGTCAGCATCATCCGGGTCGCATTTGACTATCTCAACTTCGTTGTCAACAGTTTTTCCAACGGTTGATTTTTCAGCGGCTTTTTGTTTAGCAGTTTCAAGCACTTTACGGATTTCCTCGGCCTGTGGCGACACTTTTCTGCCCTCATCGAAAAACTTGCCCAGAAACACTGCATCTTCTTTGCTTCTATAAAAACGGGGTATCCCACCTTCTTTTATATGACCGGCATGGAGAAACGCCTCGGTACAACGGGCCGGTACCTTGGAAAAAATCTTCGTATAGCCGTTGCACTCGGCCAGTTCGTCAAGCTTTGGCACTATCTTCTCTGCGTCGCCATCGGCCAGCTTCATCAGGTAAACTCGATTACTCCCCTTGCCGTGTTGTATCAATGAGTTCAGAAGTTTCTCTATCGTATCTGCCATATTATCCACTTTCGGTTATGATTTCCCGCTCATCCGGGATTAATAATGAAATAACTACAAATGATATTAATGAGCATATAATACCGTAAACAGTATAATCAAGACCATGCTCCCAGCCGTAAATCCAGCCCATAAGCTGAAGCAGCATCGTAACGCCGCCTCCGATAAGCATCGCTCCCAGCGCACCGGCTGAGCTTGCGCGCTTCCAGAAATAAGCCCCCAGCGTCGGAATAAACAAACCCGACACCATAAAAGCATAAGCGTGAAGTATCGCATCCAGCACCATAGTAAAACTGGCCGCGATAATCATTGCTCCAACGCCGATAATAAGTGTTACAATTTGCGAGACTCGCATCAGTGACTTATGCGAAAGTTCCGGCTTGATGTGTCGTTGTATAACATCATTAACGATATTACCCGACGATGCCATCATACAACTGTCCGCCGTTGACATTATCGCTGAAAAATATGCCGCGATAATAATACCCGTCACCCCAATCGGCAGCATATCCCTGATAAGCATCGGCAATCCTGCCTCCGGATCGGCGTCTGGGAAAAGTACCCGCGCGCACATACCCAGAAAAACACCCGAAAAAGCCATTATCGGGTATTCAAAGATTCCCGCGATATACCATGCCCGCCGAGCTTCTTTTTTGTTTTTACAAGCGAAAACGCGCTGATATATTGTCATACCTATCAGCCAGATGGGCGTAATCGTAAGCATCCAGTTGATAAATGTCGTTATCTCGATATTCGTAAGGGAAAAGAACTCATCCCCCAGTTCTGCTCGCAGGCCTGCTATACCTCCAATATCCGGATGGCGCAGCGTTATCGGTATGGTTATAAGTATCAGGCCTATAAGCAGTATGGCCCATTGCGCAGCATCGGTATATATTACCGCCTTTATACCGCCAATAACGGTATAGCCGATGCATACCACGGCTATTATAATCAGCGCGAAATTCATCGGCGACATTCCAAACGGCGCCGATGTTATCAGCGTCGCCTCAGCAAGTGTCGCACCTGCCAATATCTGCGCTCCGGTAAAGCCCATATACCCTATCGCCGATATCACCGCCGCCAGCAGTGCGACATTATCGTTGTAGCGATGCCGAAGAAAATCAGGATAGGTAAACATCGCATTGGCTTTGTCTATCGCCTTTATTTTAGGGATTATAAAAACCGCACTGAGCCAGGCTCCCAGCAGACCGGTAAACAGCAGCCAGCTTCCGGCAAGGCCCATAAGAAAACCAACACCGCCCAGACCGATAGAAAACCCGCCGCCGACATCTGTCGCTACCAAAGACAAACCGACATACGGAGCCTTTATTTTCCTGCCGCCGATGTAATAATCCTCGGCGTCTTTATTCCTTCGAAAATGGTAAAAACCGATTCCCAGCACCCCGGCCAGATACAGACCGAAGATGATGTAGTCGATAATATTCATTAATCATCTTCCCTGCGCTGATGTCTTTCGTTATCGGCAGGGGTCAGGCTTATCGTCTTGTCGTAATCAGCGAGCAGCTTCCCGATGCCGACCGATTTATATTCATCCGCGTCAGCCAGTTTGAGCTGTAAATTGCACTTGGCGCACTTGCGGTCGCAGAACGATTTCTCATAGGAATCCGGCTCCTGATAGGTAGTGATAACCCCCTCAAAGTTTCGCAGTATCACTTTGTTCGTTGACCAGGATATCAGGTAGTTTGGCATAACCGGTATCTTGCCACCGCCGCCGGGTGCGTCTATGACATAGGTCGGCACCGAAAAGCCGGAGGTATGACCAATCAGGCTCTCCATAATCTCGATGCCTTTGCCGACCGGTGTTCTAAAATGCGCCAGTCCTTCGGACAAATCGCACTGATACAGATAATACGGCCTGACACGATTGGCGACAAGCTTATGCACCAACGCCCTCATAATCCGCGGACAGTCATTGACACCTGCCAGCAGGACGGATTGATTGCCGAGCGGAATGCCGGCGTCCGCCAGTTTTTTCAATGCCAGCCGCGATGATGCGGTAATTTCGCGAGGATGGTTAAAATGTGTATTTATCCACAACGGATGATGGCGTTTGAGCATGTCCACCAGTTCATCCGTAATACGGTAGGGCAGTACAGCGGGGGTTCTGGTCCCGATTCGCACAACCTCGATATGCTCTATCTGATCCAACTCCAGCAATATCCAGTCCAGATACTCATTGCTCAGCAGAAACGGATCTCCGCCGGAAAGCAGTACATCACGAATTTGCGGGGTATTGCGGATATAGTCCAGACCCTGCTGGATAATTTCCCTTTTTGGGATATAATCCTCATCGCCGACGCGTCGCTTGCGCGTGCAGTGTCGGCAGTACATCGAACAGACATTACTTACCAGAAACAGCACTCTATCGGGATATCTGTGCGTAATGCCCGGCACGGGGCTGTCTTTGTCCTCTGCCAGCGGGTCGGCGTGTTCATCTTTGCCCAGAATAAGCTCCGATATTGCCGGGAAAGCCTGCTTGTAAATCGGATCGTTTTCCATATCGTCAATATCGATTAGCGATAGATAATAGGGCGTTATCGACATCGGGAACTTTGTCAGCGTTTTTTCGACATTTTCCCTTTCGTCAGGGTCAAATTCTATGCCGAGAAGCTCCTCAAAGGTATCGATATCCTTAATACTGTGCCTTAACTGCCATTTCCAGTCTCGCCACTCGGCGGGCTTGGAATCAGTGTTTATAGCGTGAAAAAGTTTTTCCTGTGTTTGTGTAAGTTTTTTCATTTCAGTCCTTTCAAATAAGCTTCCAACGCCTGCGCATAGCACAAGCCGTTGGGTTCTTTCTGTTTTGCCAATTAAATCACGCGGGTACTAAAAGTTAGATATAAGTGCCGAAAAATCTGCTGTAAAGCCTTGTTGTGAGAGGCTTTATGACAAGCAGCACTCCGTCATTTCGGACATAAATCTAATACTATTATAGGGGTCTTGACGATGTCTGTCAAGGATTTTACGGATGAAATTACAGCAGTGTTCGGCAAAACACGGCATTAAAAGGAGTCAAGCTCCTTACAAAACCTGTTAATTTAGGGACTTTGCTGGGTATAGATAAAGAGTAAGATGGTGCAAACCGCACAAGAACGACGCTTAAAAACAACCTATCAGCCGTTTTTCTTTTAAATTTCTATGATCACTCGGTAATACTTAACCAGCCCGGTGAAGGGACCCTCGCTCGTATGTTGCCGGTGATAAGGTCATATTCGATACCGTCAACTCTTACGCCGTTTAGCAAGCAGGGCTGTTGGTCGCTTCCGTCCACTTTGACTGTCTGTTCATCTGCATTATACAGCAGCTTGTTGCCCGCGAAATAGTGCTGCGGCTCCTCGTAAGTTATTCCGCCCGATGCCGTGAGCCACTTCAGGGCGGCCCGGCCTCTGTCATCTTCGCCGAGCAAAGCCTCGGCTGTGCGAGCGGTTAAAACTGTCTGCTGGCCGTGGCCCTGGTCTGAGACCGGAATATAGCGAATGTCCAGCGGCTGTTCGTTACTGCCCTGAGCGATGATGCGATTTTCCGCCATCGAGTAATTCAGCCGGTCGAATTGCCGCACCGCCGCGTAGCACCGCCTGCTAAGGGCAAAGCGTTCTGCGGATTCGTCATCCTCGGCCTGGGAATTGTCAACGGTTATGTCACCCGGTCCGCTTGCGGTGAACTGCTGGCCGGCAACATCATAATCGAACTTAGTACAGGTCAGCTTTACAAATCCAAGCAACTGTGAATTTCTGCGCCTTGCCTGGGAAAGCTCCACTACGCCGCCCTTAGCTATCATATATTCTACGCTTTGTCGGCTTTCTTGCTCCGTGGCAAGCTGCACCTGAATCTCTTGTGAACTTAGTGAATGCTCCGTTTCGATACCGGCCTGGTCTCGGACTGATTTGGCCCGGCACTGGCCGACAAACACAAGCCGGGCTGCCGCACCGTCATATCGTATATGCTCCTGAGCCGACACATCCACCGGATATATCGCATATTCGTCACCGTCGTCGGCTTGGTCGCTTATATAAAAGTTAAGATTGGCAGGGCCGGCAGCGACCATATCAACGGTGTCGCGCCCGGCATCGCCGTCAGGCATTTCCACGGTAATACGCTCGGCACGCAAAGTCGCCTCGTGTGACTCCAGCCCCGGCTGAGGCATTCGGCAGAGACTGTCACCCTCGAAAATCGCCCGATGCTGATCCGGCTTAAAAACAGCAGTCTGTGATGTTACGGTAACCTTTTGCGCTGTGTCCGTATCTTCATCAGATTCATCCCTGAGATAAAACTCCAGTGTAACATCATCCTGCGCAGTTATTTCACTTATGGCCAGTTCATCCTGCCTGCTGCCGGCCAGATTAACAACCAGCCGGTTACAGCTAAGCTGATAATCATCGCCGTTGGGCTGAGGGATAAGGCAAACCGCGTCACCATCAAACACAGCCAGATTAGCGTCCATATCGAATGTAGCTGAGTTGCTCGAAGTCATAGTAACAGGCCCGGTCAGCTGTTCTTCGTCCGGCATGTTAAACTTCAGGCGATTAGCACCCGAGGCGACCACCTTATCACTGCCTACGCCGTATTCGAGCATAGATGCAGCGAACACCGCTCGGCTGGGATCCTCACGCTCAAAAGCTCTCCAAAGCTCCTCCGAATTATCGCCCGTACTGGTAAAACGCCAAAGCTCGTCAGAATCTTCTTCCGGCAGAACTGTTAATCCGCCGTCACAGGTAACTACAATATCACCGAAATCGGATTCAATTACCGCAGGGTCTTGCCAGATATCCGCACGCTCAACCGGCAGCTCGGCAGTGTCTTCTTCCTCGACAAGCTCAACGGCCCACTCATCTTCCGGCTCATCGCCTGCGATATCGTCGGTATGCTCATGGGCAGGTTGGTCATTATCTTCCGGCCTGTTGTCGTCCCTGCCGCTGAAGATAATGTCCCGCACCAGCAGCCGCTCAGCAAGGGCGACCTGATCTTGTGTCTCGATTCGAACATTGCTCTCCAGACCGCCTAAATAAACAATGCCGTTGTTATTGCTTCCGTTGGCCTGTAAACTCTCGGCAACTGTTTCGGTTCGGCTGATCTGTTCGTCGCCGCTGGCAACATCAGGCTGCTCGGCTTGGCTGTTACTGCTAATGTCGCCCAGATCGCCATCACTTTTAAGCCGAAGTGAGTGCATATCCTCTATGCGAAAATATTCCAGAACCTCGGTATTCTGATTATAAATCAGCTCCATCCCTGTGCCGTTAAGAATAGCGTTCGGCGAGACAAATTTGACCGGGCCTTTCGATGAAAATTTCGACTTTTCGGACTCGAAAAGTAATTCATTTAGAAATATGAAATTACCGTCAACAGCGGCAACTCCGGCAGGTACCACATTAATAACCACCCGACCCTGAAGCACAAGCTCATCTGGGCTGGGCTGGCCGGTGCCTTCCTCGAGCTGCAAAGACCCCGTATCCGAAGTAACATAGCAGGTAAAGTCATCTTCATAAAGGGTAATGTAAGGCTCGTCTATGTGCCATTTATTTTCCTGGGCATAGGCGACCTCCTCGAAGCCGAATTCGCGCAGAAGCCGTCCTGTCTGCCTGTCGATATCCGTGAATCGCGCACGCTCAATAGCTCCCACTCCCGTATCGCCGATACGGCCTGTTCGATTCGGGTCGGCAGGGTCGGCGCGTTTAATATCATCCCGCCTTTGACCGATCTGAATTTCTTCGGTATGGCTGAAGCTGACATATACGGCATATATCCCGCCGACTATCGCCATAGCTATCAATGCTATTATTGTTCTGCGAAAAATCATTGCCTGTTACCTGTCAATCCGGCAAATACCGCTTAACCAGGTCCTGCCACTGCCCGCTGTTTTTCAAAATATATTCTATAACCTCTCGGACAGCCCCATGTCCGCCGGGACGATGCGTAATGTAATCGGCATACTGTTTGACTTCGTTAACAGCGTTAGCAACCGCCACACCGAACCCGACTTTCGCGATTACCTTTACATCCATCAAATCATCACCGACATACGCCACCTCATCGGCGCTTAGAGCTGCCTTTTCCAGCAGTTCCTCAAGAACCTCGGGCTTGTCGAAGCCGTTCTCAAAAACATAATCTATTTCAAGCTGCTGGGCGCGTTTTTGCGTCGGACCGCCGGAGCTTCTGCCGCTTAGAAAGGCCACCTTGTGGCCGGCACGCTTCCACATACGAATGCCGTGGCCGTCCAGGGTGTGAAACTGCTTGCTCTCGCTGCCGTCTGAGTGGACAATTATAGTTCCATCCGACAACACTCCGTCAACATCGAGAACAAGCATCTTTATCTTGTCAAAAGTATCTTTAGATAATCCTGATTCCATATAAAACTCCTATCCGACAACCTTTATCGCCAGAACATCCTGAACATCGATTAAACCAACCGGCCTGTTCTGCTCGTCAACGACCGGCAACTCGTCTATACGGTGCTTATGAAAAAGCCCGGTGGCTTCTGAAGCAAGAGCGTCCACTCTTATCCTCTTGCAGTCAGGCGTCATAACATCTGCGACTTTCATTGCCAATGCCTTTTCCGAATTGTCGGCAATCAAGCGACGAATGTCAGCATCCGTAATAATCCCGCACAGCTTACCATTTTCATCGACCACCATCACCGCACCGTGTCGTTTAACTTCTGAGCTTTTATCAAGCATCTGTTTTATAGAGTCGCTGTCTTGCGCGATGGGCAGCTTTTCGCCCGGCCTGAACATCATCGACTGTTCAACTGTCATTAATTGCCGCCCCAGAGAACCGCCCGGATGAAACTTTACATAATCCTCAACTCCGAAGTTACGAGCTTTCATCACCGTAAATGCAAGAGCATCGCCGAGAGCCAGCATACAGGTCGTTGATACGCTCGGAGCAACGCCAAGCGGACAGGCCTCGGTTATTCTGCCCATACAAAGCACGACATCACTATATCGGGCAAGTGTCGAGTCGCTGTTTCCGGTAATCGCGATTATTTTTATTCCGACTTCTTTGAGAACATTTAACAGGCGAGTAACTTCCTCCGTCTCTCCGCCATAGCTTAATACAACCACCACATCGTTTTCGCGAAGACGCCCCGAGTCGCCGTGAACACCCTCGGCAGGATGAACAAAATGGCTCGGCGTTCCGGTCGAGGCCAATGTTGCGCTTATCTTTTGGGCAATAATACCCGCCTTGCCTATACCGCTGAGTATTACCGACCCGCCGCATTCATAAAGCATCTTAGTCGCCTCGGTAAAATTATCATCAACTACCGGCAAAAGCGCCTCTATCGCAGAAGCCTCATTCTCTATCACTTTCCTTGCATATCCAAGATCAAATTCCATTTGTCAGTCCTTGCTTAATATAATCACATCCATATCACGACAGCTTAACCTCTGTGCCGCGATCATTATAACAGACAACATTTCTCGCTTCACCACTATAGCTGGAATCAGAATGTATTATTACACGCTTATCGGTGCCTTGCTCTATTTGTGCGATATTTAAGCGCTTGTTATTCTGAAGATAATCCGCCACATCAGGAGAGACGAACATCTCTATCTGTCTGACCGTATCTTTGGCAACTGCAAGATTCATAAGACGAACCATCTCAAGAGCCAGCGATTCATGACTCTTAACATAGCCGCTGCCTTTGCAATTAGGGCATGCAAGATAAGTACTGTGCCGAAGAGACGGTCTCATCCGCTGACGGGTCATTTCAATGATCCCGAACCGGCTTATACGCAATATTTTAGAACGCGCCCTGTCGCGCTTGCAGGCATCTCGAAACGCTTTTTCTACATTCTTGCGATGTTTTTCCTGGCGCATATCAATAAAATCACAGATAATCAAACCGCCAAGATCACGAAGCCTAAGCTGTCTTGCTATTTCCTCGGCAGCTTCCAGGTTCACTCGGTAGGCCGTTTCTTCGGCATTTTCCTGCTGCCGGTTCCTGCCGCTGTTGACATCGACCGCCACAAGCGCCTCGGTTTGCTCCAGAACTATAGAACCGCCGCTTTTAAGGCCGACAGTGCGAGACTCGATCTGCTGTATTTTATCTTCGATCTTGTATTTATGAAAAAGCGGAACCTTACTATCGTAAAAGCTTACTCTGCGTTTTAGGCGGGGCGTTGCGATAGAAAGAAAATCCTTAATCTTTTTAACAACCGGCTCGGAATCACAGATAATCTTTCGGATGGAGCTGTTAAAAACATCGCGAAGAGTGCGAATAACCAGACTCGATTCCTGGTAAAGCTCCGACGGAGGTTTTTCCTTGTCAATTCGCTTTTCAATTGCGACCCAGAGGCGTTTGAGGTAATTCAGATCTGCCTGAATATCACGCTTAGAGCAGTTTTGGGCTGCTGTGCGAATTATAAAGCCGTGGCCATGGGGAGGTTTAATCTCATCAAGAATCGATTTTAACCGATGTCGTTCCTCGTCATCCTCTATTTTCTGAGAGACACCTTTTTGTTTCATCCACGGCATCATCACAAGATACTTTCCAGGCAAAGAGAGATAGGTGGTGAGCGTAGGACCTTTTGTATTTATGCCCTCTTTGGTGACCTGCACTACTATCTGGTCTCCTTTTTTAAGGCACTTCTGAATCGGCTTGCGGTCGCGCAGTGACTTGCGCCTTCCGATCTTTTCAGCGTTTTCTTTGCCGCCGCTTCCCGGGAAATATTTAGGATGCAAATCGCTTATATGCAGAAAACCGTTGCGGCCTATTCCAAAATCTATAAAAGCCGCCTGAATACCCGACTCTACATTTACTACACGCCCTTTATACATATTACCCACATGCGAACTAAGGCTCGCGCGCTCTATGTACAGCTCCTCCAACTGACCGTCTTCAATAACGGCAACACGGCATTCCTCCTGCTCTGCCATGTTTATCAACATTTCTTTTGGCATTGTTTTTTCCTTTATTTACGATATCTTTTATCTTACACATATCCATAGCCGCCCCCGATATGTCAATCTCACCTAAAATCTATTTTAATCTCCCAGGATAGAAAACAGCTTCATTCGAATTCTACATCCATCCTCTTAATGGGTTCACGCAGTTTTTCAGTTTCAAGGCCAAGCATTTCCTGCAATTCATTTACCCTTACTGTCCCTTCCGTCTTTATTAAACACCTCACGCTTACTTGCCTGCCGGATAACTCCACAGATTCCAGAAAACCCCGAATATCCTTCGTTCGTGTTTTTTTGGAGGGACGATTGCGAACCACTAATAACTCTTCGGCATCGACCAACTCACGACAGTGCCGCCGGAGCCGATCATCAAGATACTCATCTTCGAGTTGAAAAACCACAGTCGCTGCCCGTGGCTGAGGGGAAATCTTGCCCTCTCTTAGACTCAAAGAAACAATCTCGCATCCTTGCGGCACCTGGTCGGATAAAGCTTTTTGAAGCACTTCGTCCGAGCTTTCATCATAAGCAGTTGCCTGGCCGTGACGAAACATCCTGTCTGCGTATAATTGGAAAACAAGCAGATCATCCTCCGATTCGACCCCGACGGTTCGAGGCAACACAGCCGAAATACGCGGGCGCGGATTAAACCGACCGCTGTGGACTATACCAATCCCGCCGCGCTGCAAAGCACGCTGGAAAAGGCGCACGGTCTCGGCGTGTGATAGAAATCTCAGATCACCGATAATGCGGAACCTGACCAATGCTGAGATAATATGCTGCTCAGCTATGATTTACTTTTCTCCTGATTCTTATTTTCGTTTTGATTCCGGTGCCGTTAGAATGCTTCCGGCAGTATCCGGCGAGTCGCGTCACGCAAAAAACTCGATATTTGTCTTTCTGTATTCATTCCTATTGTTTTTCTTGCAATACGGCTGCAATCCTCCGCGGTTACACTGCGGATTATCTGCTTGACCTCGGGTATCATAGGAGGGGTCAATGACAGCGTGCGAATGCCCATTCCCAGCAGCAGCATAATATACTCCGGCTCCGACGCCATCTCTCCGCAGACGCTAATAGGTATTCGGGCTTTATGGGCATCTTGGATCACTGTCCGTATGAGCCGAAGAACAGCCGGGTCAACGGGCGAATAAAGCGTCGAAATCTGCTCATTACCACGGTCAGCCGCAAGGGTGTACTGTGTTAAGTCATTTGTGCCTATGCTGAAAAATTCCACATCCTGAGCCAGTGAATAGGCCGTCAAAGCCGAGGAGGGTGTCTCTATCATTATACCAACTCGGATATCGCGATTATAATCTATGCCTTCATCATCCATATCTTCCATAACATCCCGAAGAATCATCTTGGCCTGCATAAGTTCCTGAAGATTGGTTATCAACGGAAACATTATGCTGACATCACCGAGAACAGATGCCCGAAGTATAGCGTGCAATTGAGTCTTGAACATAACAAGATTCTGCAGGCAAAAGCGTATCGAGCGAAGCCCCAGAAACGGGTTAGGTTCACGCGAGAAACGCTTGCTTTGTGTGAATTTATCCGCCCCAAGGTCGAGTGTGCGAACTATAACCGGCTTGTCACGGAAAAAGCTAATAGTGCGGGCGTAGGCCTGATAATGCTCTTCCTCGGTCGGTTCATGATCACTTTCCAGGTACAGAAACTCTGTTCGGTACAGGCCTATGCCTTCACAGCCTTTCTCAAGAGCCATTTCCGCCTCATCCGGAAACTCGATATTGCCAAGCAGAGTGATATGTTCACCATCACGGGTTGTCGCCGGTTTTTCACGGAGAGTATCGAGTTTATGCTCCATTTCCACAAACTCGACCGAGTAAGCTTCATATTTAGATAGAGTCTCATTGTCTGGATTGACGATTACAATTCCTCGATTGCCATCGACGATGATGGTGTCACCGCCACTGACTGTCTCGGTGAGATCTTCCAGGGCGACAACAGCCGGAATGCCCATAGACCGGGCAACAATTGCAGCATGACTTGTTCTGCCGCCTACATCAGCGGCCAGAGCCTTGACGAATTTCTTATCGAAGCCTGCCGTCTGTGTGGGGCTAAGCTCTTTTGCGGCGATAGCAACCTCTTCGGTCAGACTTCTAACATCCTCTCGCTTGCTGCCGAGTAGCTGACGCAAAACCCTGCGCTCAATATCATAAATATCGGTTGCCCGTTCACTGATATAAGTATCCTTGACTTTAGTGAAACTACTGGCAATTTCACGCAGAGTTGCTGAAACGGCGTATTCGGCAGTAACAGAATGATTCTCTATCATTGAAGTGATTCGGCTGCGAAGGCTCTTATCACGCAGAAAGCGAAGATGGACAGCAAAAATATCACGAATGTCGCTGCGGTCGATGCGCTTATATTCGCCACGCATCAGAGAAAGCTCTCGAATCGCAGCCTTAAATGCGTCACGAACACGCTGAACTTCGCCGCTGAGCTGATTACTGCCCACTGACCGACGCGGAATGCGATAATCCTCGGAGTCAATGACAAGGCATTTAGCTATTGCTATGCCCGGTGATACGGCTATGCCTTTTTTAATTTCCATTACTTCTTTTCACTATGGCCAGCTTCCTGGTCTGGCGCAGGTTCGTCAAATTTTTTATCTTCAACAAGTTCACGCAAAGCTTCGATTGCGTCTTCTGCATCGCTGCCCTCGGCACTAATACTAAGCTTAGTTCCGACTGTCGCGGCCAGCATGCTCATTTGCATAATACTTTTGCCGTCAACGGTGTTCTCATTATTACTAACCTGGATATTACTCTGGAACCGATTGGCAATATCTACGAACTGCATCGCAGGACGCATGTGCAGCCCGTCGGCATTACCTATTGTAACCTCTTTTTCGCAAATCTTATTTTCCAAAGCTTATCCTCGGTTTAATTTTACAACCGTCACCGGTTCAATTACAGCGATGGATTTTCGTCAGCCTCTTCTACCAGATCGATTATCTGCTCTTTGGTCTGAGCCTGACGAAGAAACTTGCGAAACTGTTCCTGTTGTAAATGCCTGAATATGTTTTCCATAGCCTGGAGGTGTTGCTCAGGGTCATTTTCAGGGCTTATAAGCAGTATTATCGAATACACAGGCTTTTTATCCAATGCTGCGAAATCTATTCCTCTGCTGCTTTGTCCTATGGCCGCCATTACACGCTTGGCCTTGGCGTGCTTGACATGCGGAACAGCCACACCCTTGCCCATACCTGTGCTTGCTTCATTTTCCCGTTCGATAACGGCCTTTGCGACTTCATCTGGTTTTATTTTGCCTAATGCGCCGATTTTAGCAAGAGAACCGGCAAGTTCATATATCGCTCCATCACGATCATTAGCTTCCAAATCAGGTACTATGGCATCCAAACAGACAAAATCCATCAGCTTCATATACTGCTCCAACATTCGACACCGTAAAAATTTAATATCCAGGCAACTTATTTGCCAACTTAAACTATATGCTTATTATTTCGTTCTTTGCCTTTTTTCTTACGCAATTGCCGCTCTATTTTATGTACTGCGACATCTATGCACGCATAAAGATCCTGCCCTGTTTCTTTGCATACAAATACATTGCTATGTTCGCCGCGGGCGATTATCTCCACGGCCATATCCTTTGCACCTTCTTTGCCCTCGATAATAACATCGATCCGATTAACACCATCATAGAATTTGGGAAGTTTCGCGGTTTTCTCGCGAGCGTGTTCTTTGATCGGCTCGGTTACATCGATATGCTTGCCGGTTATCTTAAAAATCAAAGCTATTCTCCTTAAAACACGGTTACCAAAATTGTTTCCTTACTATTGCACCTGCGTCAGAGCCGAACACCACGGCGCCTGCCGCAACCTTTCTCTATTTCGTGAGCTGCCGGTGTGGATCCGCCGATACAACCCCGCCGCTGACAGTAAAGCGAAACGCCTCTTCAATACTTATATTCAAATCTATCAAATCTTCATTTGCTACCATTATAACAAAGCCTGTTAAAGGTGTCGGTGAAGTCGGTATCAGCACCGAGACCATTTCCTTGCCGGTATTGTCCTGCACCGCTTTTATCCCGGAGCCGGTTACAAACCCCAGAGACCAACTGCCTTTGCGGGGGTACTCAACCGCGACTACGCGGGATACCGCAAGCCTTTCTTCGTCAAGCAAAAAGTCCGTTACCTGCTTAACATACGGATACACCCTGCTGAGAAAGGGCGTATTCATTATGAACCGTTCAATTGCCCGCCAGAGCGCCTTTCCGATAAAACTGGCAAGAATAATGCCCACGATGCACACTATTATTACTGCGGCCAAAAATCCCGCAACCGAACCTATGCCTTCGACCCAGAAGCCGTACAACTGTTGGCGCGTCCATATTCGTTCTGCCTGAATGAGAGCCATCAGCCACACGATAATCCGGTTGATATAATAACCGATGTGTTGCTGAATAAACCGGTAGCCCCAGATAAAAATCCATAGAGTCAAAATGGTAGGCAGCAAAGCCGCCAGACCGCGCAAAAAGTAGCGTTTAAGTCTTTCTACAGGCATTTTCATTCAAATCCGCGCCGAGGTGATGAATCTCACCATCGAAAACACCGTCAATTATACATTTTACCGCCAATACCTTAATTTACCGACTCGTCATAGTCAATAAAAATATCTTCAGGTAAATGCGCCCCCGAAAGATGAATGACAGCACCCGGAACAGAGCCCAAAAGCAGCAAAAGACGCTGGCAAACCGCAAGCACAAGCGCCGCGGCGCTGTCTGCTCCGGCAACTCGCTCAAACATAACCTTGATCCAGCCTTCCATTATGCCTAGGCCGCCTATAGAAATCGGCAACGCACCAAAAAACCATGAAAGCGGGAAAAATACGAAAAAATACCGGATCGGGATTTGCAGCCCGGCCTGAATTGCGATGACCCATAAACTAAAAACAAAAAGAACCTGACAAAGCAGGCTAAGCAGCATCGCCAGCGCCAATGTCGGTTTGTGGCTGTAATAAAGCAGCATAGAAGTCTTGATTCGGCCTCTAAAGCCTTTGCTTTGCTGTCTTATAAACACCCACAACCGTCTGATTAAGTAACGGCCTCCGGTGGTGGCCACAAGCAGTATCACCGTGATAATCACAATCACTGCCGCGGCCAGGAAGAAAGCTCGATACTGAGCGATATTTACCAAAATATTGCTTGTATTGTTATTTTGGTCGATTGCGGGTTCCGAAATATCTACCGGTATAATTAAATATGCCGAAATCGCCATAATGAAAATGCCTGCTAGGCCAATTGTTCGGTCAACGAAAATGCTCAGCACCGCTTCGAGTTTTTTATGGGTATGGCGAGTAACATACCAGGCTTTTACAAAATCGCCTCCCATTGCCGTTGGAAGCAGATTGTTGTAGAAAAGCGCCATCGCGTAGAGCTTTATCGCGGCCCAGAGGCTGACATCTATGGATTGGACTTTCAGCAGTGTGAACCACCGCAGTGCAATCAAAAACTGGCTTGCAAGGTAGAGTGCGAACGCCGCGGCGAATAC
>PWDX01000014.1 GCA_003553245.1 Phycisphaerae bacterium | reverse complement strand
CGCAAAATGGCTCGAAGTGTTGAGGGGCTTTCCTGCAGTGTCTGGGATGAGAAGAAACTCCGGCAGAACGGAATGGGCGGGATGATGGCGGTCGGGGCCGGTTCAAAGACTCCGCCTAGGTTTATTGTTTTCCGTTACAATGGGGGCAAAGCCAAATCAGCTAAAATCGTGCTGGTCGGAAAGGCCATTACTTTCGATTCCGGCGGGATAAGCATTAAGCCCTCAAGCGGTATGGATGAGATGAAGTTCGATAAGACCGGCGGGATAACGGTGCTTGGGACGATGAAAGCGGTGGCTGAGTTGAAGCTGCCGATAAATGTGATTGGAATTATTTGCGCGGCCGAGAATATGCCGGGCTCTAAAAGCTATCGTCCCGGCGATATTATAGAGACTTACAGCAAAAAGACCGTCGAGGTGCTAAACACCGATGCCGAGGGCAGGATGGTTCTGGCCGACGGGCTGCACTGGGCCACGCAGCAAAAGCCCGATGCGATAGTTGACCTTGCGACGCTGACCGGAGCCTGCGTTGTCGCGCTGGGCAAGCATAAGGCCGCGGTTATGACAAACGATGATGAGCTTGGCAAAAAGCTGCAAGAGGCGGCCAAGCGCTCCGGCGAGCCGTTATGGCCTTTGCCCTGTGATGACGAATACGCCGAGGATATGAAGTCTAAGATAGCCGATTTGAAAAATATCGGGCCTCGGTGGGGCGGTGCGTGCACGGCGGCGGCGTTTCTGCGTCAGTTTGTCGGTGAGAATAAATGGGCGCATCTGGATATTGCCGGCAAACTGAGCCAGGAAAAGCCGACCGCTTACGCAAAGCAGGGCTCGGTCGGTTTCGGCGTCCGCCTGCTGTGTGAATATCTGCTGGAGGCCGGCGGAAACTGACAAGTTCAGTAATCCTGGATTTGACAAGTAAATCCGTGCAAAAAAGTGGATATCAACAGCAGAGGCATAATCCGAAAATACGAAAAAAAAGATTATCTTGATTGTATCAGGATCGTAAACGAAATCTGGGATTTCGATGGCCGTTATTTTCCAAATGAACTTGCCGAGTTCATTAAGAGGGCTTACTTTCTCACAAACCTATCAAAAAGTAATTTTACGGTTGTCATTGAAGAACAGGGCAATGTGCAGGGTTTTCTGTTTGGAAAAAGCGGTAAAGAAAGCCTGTATAAAACCCAATACAGCGGATTTCGAGGCACATTAAGAATTATCAGGGAAATGCTTTCGGTAAAAGCAGTGCCCCTGAAAAAGAAGCTGCGGTATTTATGGATGCAATGGATTCATGAGAGGAACCGATGCAAGATTTTGCCCGAGAGAGAAAATGAGATCAATCTTTTCGCGGTTGATCCGGATGCCCAGGGCAGAGGCTTCGGCAAGCTGTTGATCGGGGATTTTATTGAATATTGCCGGAAACAAAACGCCAAAACAATAACCCTGGAAACAGATCAGGAGAGTAACTACAATTTCTATTACCATCTTGGATTTAAGAAAATAGGAGAGTTCTATTCTCCGTCGTTAAAAGAATATACGGGTTCCTCAGGAAACAGTTACTTGTTCGAATTAGAATTAGAATAAATCAGAAGTGCCCGTATTGGGGCTATAGTATTTCTTGTGTTATCTATGATATTGGCAGGGGGGCGTTGGTGATATTGTGTATTTGCGTGGTTTAGATTGTTACGCTGTGGTGTCGGTGGCTGTGGCATTCGATGTTTACCGCGACCGGCAGTGAGGCGATGTGGCAGGGTGCGGTTTCGATTGCTGCGGCAAGGGCGGTGGTGTCGCCGCCGAGTCCCTGTGGGCCAAGGCCGAGTGAGTTGATTTTTGTAAGCAGTTCTTTTTCCATATCGGCGTAAAATTTCTCGCTGTTGGGCTGGTTAAGTTTGCGCAAGAGCGCCTTTTTGCTTAACAGACAGCTCAGCTCGAAATCACCGCCGAGTCCTATGCCGACAACAAAAGGCGGGCAGGCATCGGCGCCGGCCTGTTCGACGACATCAACAATCCACTTAATGACTTGCTCTTTGTCGGCGGTGGGTTTGAACATTTTGAAGCGGCTTTTGTTTTCGCAGCCGCCGCCTTTGGCCATCAGGGTAATCTTCAGTTTGTCACCGATGACAAAGCTGTGGTGTATTACGGCAGGGGTGTTGGTCTGTGTGTTCCGGCGTTTATCGAGCGGTTCGGCTACGATGCTTTTTCGCAGATAACCTTTTTCATAGCCTGCGGCTACGCCGGCTTTTACCGCGTCGTCCAATATCCAGTCAGGATTATCCGCATTGTTTTCAAAGCATATTTCACGGCCCTGTTCGATGAATACGACGACAAGGCCGGTGTCCTGACAAAGCGGGATAAGCTCCTGTCTTGCCAGTCGAGAATTTTCGAGCAGTTGGTTCAGGATATCTTTGGCAGGGGGGCTGCTTTCATTATCCGCGGCGGTCTCCAGTGCGGCTATAACATCGCCGGGCAGTTCGTGCGCAACTCGCTGGGCAAGCGACTCTATCGCCCGGGCTATCTGGTCGAATGTTATATACCGCACAGAAAACCTCTACATTATTCTATAGTAACAGGCACGCTTTTGTGAGTCGTGTTGCCGACATCATCCTTTGCTCGCAGGGCGATCAGATGCCTGCCCGGCTCAAGGTCGCGCACCGAAACGGTAAACTGTTCACTCTTTGCGTCGAGGACAAGCTGCTCGGGCAGTACGCCTTTCCAGCCGGTTTTGCTGTTGACGGTGTATTCGACCTTGCCGATTATGCTAAGCTCGTCACGGACTATAAACTCAATATCAACGCCGTCGGTTAGCTTGACAATCTCGGTTACATTAATTTCAGGGCCGGTATTGTCAACTGTTATTGGGTCGCTTCTTCTGCTGCCGGTAAGAGCCGTGTCGGGGCAATTGTCTCGAATGTCACTTGCTGTTACGCGGATTTCATATTTTCCGTCCGGGACGGTTTTGGTGTTCCATTCGAAGTTGGTTTCTTCGAGTTCGTCGGCGGCTTCTATCCATACGCCCCAGTCGGCCTGTCTGAACTGGACGGTATAGATAAGCGTATCATCGTTGGCGTCCTCGGCCTGCCAGGCGATATTGAAGAAGCCTTCTTTGTTGGGTTGGTCGATTCTCTCGGCCTTGACTGATTTAACTTTTGGCGCAAGATTCGGCACGACGCTGGAGACGGCCACTTGGCGAATTACCGGCGTTTTATCCGCGGGGTCGCATTTAAGAACAAGCCTGTATTGCAGGAATCGGCCAAGCGGAGAATCGAGATCCACCGGCTCTGTTATTTCGACCGGTTCTGTCCATTGTGAAAAAGCCGCCGAGTCGGTGTCGCCGACATTTGAGCTTCGAGAGGAGACCAGCACTTTGCAGTCATCGGGAATGTCACCTTCTATTGTCAATCTTCCCCATTTGGCCGGCTGGTCTGCATCGATAAGCGCAGATTCGTAAACGCCTTCCCAGGCGTAACCCTCGTTTAGCCTGATGAGTCTGGCAGGATTGGATGTTCCTATGTATATGCCGTCACTGCCGGGCGCTATAGCCGAGATTTGCGCAGCTTCTTTGTCGTCGTAAATAATCTGTTTTTCATCCGCGTCGATGTCGATACTGAAAAGCTGACCTTTATTGCCTGTTCCCAGTAACAATTTTCCGTCGTGTTCGGCCAGTGTCAGAAACACTGCCGCTTCGGTAAACACCGTCGTTACGAAACCTTCTTCGGTTACTGAATAAACCTGGCTTGCTTCTTCGGGTCGGCCCTGTTGTTGTGCGGCTCTTTGAGCTGCCTGT
>PWDX01000174.1 GCA_003553245.1 Phycisphaerae bacterium | reverse complement strand
TAATCAGAGAAGTCAATGCTACATACTTGGCGCGTTTTGATGGTACTGTCATTTTCTATTCCTGAATTGAATCCGAACAAACAGTAATATTACAAAGTAACATACCTTGTTTTCCGGCAGATTATATTAAATTATTTGATTTGTCGAAACCCTTTAATTTCTATAAGTAGTGCGATATAATACCAAAAATATTAACCCTAGGTACAAATACCAAAAAATAAAGCCTTTGTTCGGGCAAAATAATCACAAAATATACCGCAACTTGCGGAGAGGCACTTGGTTATGGGTAAAATTATCACAATTGCAAAGAATACTTTCATTGAAATAATCAGGCAGCCTGTATATGGAATTATTATCGCAGCTGTTCTTTTGATGCTGTTTCTGAGCCCGTCGCTGACAATGTATTCTATGGCAGATGATGACAAGCTTTTGCGTGAAATCGGGCTTAGTACGCTCTTTTTAGCCAGTTTGTTCGTTGGAATATTCGCGGCATCCGGCGCAGTGGCAGACGAAATCGAAAACAAAACCATTCTCACCGTATTGACAAAGCCGGTTCGAAGGCCTGTTTTTGTTCTGGCAAAATTTTTCGGAATATTTGCCGCCGTAGCCCTTGCCCATCTTATCACCACAATCGCCCTGCTTATGACCATTCGACATGGTGTAATGGCAACAGCCGCTCACACCCATGACTGGACGGTACTAAGCGCAGCGGGAATAGGTATTACAGTGACCATTCTCTTAAGTGCTTTTTTCAACTATGTTAATGACTGGAAATTCTCGTCAACCGCTGTGATTTTGGCGGCAATTTTTTCCGTTGTTTCTATAACTTTTCTGGCTTTTATCGACCGAAACTGGCAGTTCAACCCTGCCGGCAACGGCATCAATGTGGTCGATATCTACGGGTCTGTACTGCTTTTGCTGGGTGCGATGGTTATTGCAGCGCTAGCACTTGCATTCTCGGTGAGATTTAATATCGTAACCACCCTTTCGGCTTGTGTAGGGATTTTTCTGCTCGGCCTGGTAAGCGATTATATATTTGGCAGATTCGCCGAGACCCATATCTGGGCAAGAATAGGAAGGTTTATAGTGCCTAATTTGCAGATATTCTGGATTTCCGACGCAATTTACGAAGGCAGCACGGTGCCGGGGACATATATTCTTATCGGCGCCTCATACGCTTTATGCTATACGGCGGCTATTTTATTTTTGGCAATGGCAATATTTGAGCAAAGGCAAGTCGGATCGTAATCTCAAGATGCAAGAGTTACTCCGCATATGTCCTTTTGGATTCTCGGTCACATCGGATAGACCATCGCAACCTCGTCGCAGGCATCCTGCTTGGAGCATTTGGCACAGTCTTTCCAGACTTTCATAGGAAGTGTTTGCTTGTCAACTACATTGAAGCCGAGCTTCGAAAAGAAATCCGGGACCAGGGTCAGTGTAAAAAGCCTTGCAACCCCACATTGTCGGGCCTGCTCAACAGCAGCGTTAATCAGCAATTTTCCAATGCCTTTTCCCTTGCAGCTTGAACTTACCGCAACCGATTTAATCTCCGCCAATTCTTTCCAGATTATTTGCAAAGAGCAACATCCCAGAACATTGCCATTATCCTCGGCCACTAAAAATGTCTGCAAATTCTCGTATATGTCGGAAAGAGAGCGAAAGAGCATTTGCTCCTGCTCGGCATAACAACTAATCAGAGCATAAATCATCTCTGCATCTGTAACTTTTGCTGGTCTTACTTTCATAGCTATAAGACTATACGATATGAAGTTCGAAATTTCCAGAGTTTGATAAAAGAAGATTTGCAAGCGGTAGAGTGAAAAAGACGAGCCAGAAGGCTTTCGCCTTCTGGCTGGTTTTCTCCCCACTTCGCCGTGCTTATAAAAGCGCCAACTCAGCAGATGGCCCACTGGGCCTGTCAAGTAACCGCGTCCCGGGTTGCGCATACCCGGTCAAGCCGCGGATAACTACTAACGAATTTTTCTTCTTCGACGCATTACAACCGCTGCTCCTGCTGCTAGCAATGCTATAGTTGACGGCTCGGGAATTTCCGGCACGGGAAAATCTACATCATCACCTGGTATGGGGAGATCATTGTCATCGGGCGGATCCGGGAAATCCGGCGGGACAAAGGCCGACGGCTGAGGTCTGCCGCCTGGACCTCCAAAGCCCCCGGGACCTGCGAAATCACCGGCACTGGCGCGAGCTGTACCGGCTCCGCCTGCTGCCGCCGGTTCCGGTGCAACCTCCATATCCAACTGGTCATGCTCGACTCTTTCATAGACGGCAATTACGATTTGCGGTGAACCGGCACGAAGCGTCGTACTGCTGGAAGTAGGGTTGCTGACTTCTCCGAGCCAATACACAAACTGATAACCCTGTCTGGGTGTAGCGGTCAGTGCAAACTCGGTATTTTTTGCAAAGTTATGCACACCGGTGCCCGGTGAAATGGATCCGGCCTCGGCAGGGCTTTGCTGTATCATAACAGATACATTTGATGCCTGGGCATAACCGCATAATAAAGCCAGAGTCAACACGACAACTGTTGTCCGAATTTTGTCCGATATAGATACCATAATATATCCCCCCAGATATACTTTTTCATCAAAGCTATTTGCTTTTACGATTTTTCAACAGAACCGCACTACCGATACCAAGCAGAGCTATTGTTGCCGGCTCGGGTATTTCAGGCACGGGAACATCGTCGTTTGAAGGAGCAACTTTTACCTCATAGTCGCCCTTGACCCAGTCCATATCACTGGAAAGGACCAATATCCAGGAATGATCGCCAGCCATGATTATACCGCCGCTGACATCATCCTCAAACTTCCAGACACCTTCGGTTAGTTCGGGATTAAAATATGCATCAGTAGGTTCGATTCCGCCTGTTCCACCGTCCTGGGCGCTTATGCTATCAACATCAACACCCATACTGTCAGGAGATTGGATAGCGAATTCAGCAAGAGAGCTCTCGCTGAAATTGGAATTGAATACCTGATATGCGTAGATATATCTTCCTGCTCCCGGGGCATCATATCCGGCATTTATAAACTCGTTACCTCCGAGCGTGTCATAAACGGCAAAATCCACCCTCGTATCGACCTCACCCCAGCCAGTCTCCATTGTTCGATAGGCAGTGCCCTGATAATGATCGCTGCCGGGCAGATGTAACAATGCCTGAGCATTTGCTGTGAACATGCCGATTATGACCAGCATTAACACAATTGACGCAACTTTTTTGACACCCATAATTTCCTCCGTTTCTTTTAGACAATTAGGTTTTTAATCTGCAAAATTAGATTGTTTTTGTTTGTTTTTTGTTCTTTTGAGTCCGAAAATTACTGTTGCCGTTGCGAATATCGCCAGCGTGGTCGGCTCGGGAATAGCCGAAGATGTAAACGACGCCGTGGCGGTAAAGCCATCTTCATGAATATCGCCGCCATCCAAGCCGGCAACATTAGCAAACGAAAAACTGAACTCCTCGCTTGAAAGGGTAAACGGAACCGCCGGACCACTTATTTGAACATTGCCTGCGACAAAATCGTCTGCCCCCATAAAATACCGCGAGACCACGGCAGAGCCGAAATCAAAAACAAGCAGTTCATCATTTGAACCGTCCTCATAGAATATTACCTGACCCGCTCCGGTTTCGCCGTATGTCCTGCCACCGATTATAAAGGTATCGGTTATTGCAACATCATCCATCTCAAACGATGCATTTTCGAACACGGTTCCGCCCAGCGCACTGCCAAGACGCAGGTTCAAGCCGCTTGCCAACCAATTGCCGCTGACTGTC
>PWDX01000178.1 GCA_003553245.1 Phycisphaerae bacterium | reverse complement strand
TGTGGAGCAAGGTCAAGTCAATATTGCGAAAGCTTAAGCCTAGAACTGAATCGCAGTTAATAACAGCCATTGCCCAAGCGCTGGAGTATGTAACACCACAGGACGTGAAAGGGTGGTTTAAATCTTGCGGCTATGCGAATATTAAAAAGTGAAATGCTCTAAATCTGCTAAAGCACGAAAAGGCAGCAAACTGTGGCATCAAAATAAAACGACATAAAGCTGGCTGGGATGAAAAATACTTGGAAAAACTATTGGGAATGCGGTTGCCCTGCTTGTGAACCCAAAAAACTTCAAAAATACCCTGTAATGATGCTACAGTCTCAATTTTTACTTTAATTATTCGATGTTTTGGCATATGCTGATGTATGGCAACTTTGGTGAGCATAAGTGTAACTCTGTATTCAGGAAAATTGCTGTTTCAAAATGAGGTGTATAATGAATCGACGCAGTTTCATAGCTGGCAGCGTGGCGGCAGCTACAGGATTGACTAGTGTTTTTCCGGCTTCTAAAGCTTCTGATAGTGAATCACAAGGCAAACCCTTTAAACTAAAGTATGCCCCAGACATTAACCAATTCAGGCACCACGCCGGCGATAACCCTGTTAACAGGATTAAATTTATGCACGACCAAGGGTTTCGGGCCATATTTGATAACGGTCTTATGGGCAAATCCGCAAGCGACCAGGAGCGAATCGCCAACGCTCTCCAAGAGCGCAATATGGACCTTGGGCCTTTCGTTGTTTATGCGGATTTTGGCACAGAAAGCTTTGTATTGTCCAATGCCGATGTTCGCAGAGATCTGCGCAACCGTGTTCGCAACGCTATAGAAACTGCTAAACGGACTAATGCCAAATGGGGTTTGATGGTACCCGGCAGGTATAATCAGAGGATGGGCTGGGGTTACCAGACAGCCAATGTTGTTGAGAATCTGCGGTATATTGCTGAGGAATGTGAAGAATCGGGCTTTGGGATTGTTCTTGAGCCTCTAAACAAGCGAGGCCATCCCGGACTGTTTCTGACCACCATTGGACAGACCTATCAGATATGTCGCGCGGTAAATCATCCTAGCGTCAAAATAGTAAACGATATCTATCATCAGCAAATTACCGAGGGCAACCTCATTCCGAATATTGATATGGCCTGGAGTGAAATCGCCTCTTTCCACCTTGGCGATAACCCCGGCCGTAATGAGCCCGGAACAGGAGAAATTAATTTCCGTAATATTTTCAAGCATATTTACAACAAAGGTTATGACGGTGTTTTGTGCATGGAACACGGAACAAGCATGGGAGGCAGGGAAGGCGAAGCTGCTTTAATCCAAGCTTATCGCGAGGCTGATTCATTTTAGAGAGGTGTATTATGACGCAAAAGATAAACCGCAGGACATTCGTAGGAGCCTCGTCGGCATCGGTAGTAGCCGGACTGCTGGGTTCCAAAGTTGCCATTGGTCAGGAAGGTGCGGACATGGAGTTGAAAGGGCAAGTTAAACAGTCTGTTTGCAAATGGTGTTTCGGCAATCAGCCGCTTGATGAATTCGCTCGATACTGTGCAAGCATAGGACTCAAGTCTATAGAGCTTGTCGAGCCGCCAGAATGGTCTGTATTAAAAGAGCATGGGTTGATTTGTGCCATGACTCCCAGTCACGGCATTACAAGGGGACTGAACCGAAAGGAAAATCACGCTGAGTGTCTGGCTCAAATTCGTACAAGTATCGAAAAAACCGCCGAAGCGGGCTTTCCCAATGTTATTTGCTTTTCGGGAAACCGTGCGGGCATGGATGATGATGAAGGGCTTGACAACTGCGAGATCGCCATTAAGGAAATTATTGGATTTGCCGAGCAGAAAAATGTGACAATATGCATGGAACTGCTCAACAGCAAACGAAATCATCCTGATTACATGTGTGATCGAACTCACTGGGGTGGCGAGCTGGTTCGTAGGCTCGGCTCCGATAATTTCAAGTTGCTTTACGATATTTATCATATGCAGGTGCAGGAAGGTGATGTGATTGATACCATTCGGGAATATGCCGACTGTATCGGCCATTATCATACGGCGGGTGTGCCAGGGCGAAACGAAATAGATGATACCCAGGAATTATACTACCCTGCCATCATGCGAGCTATTGTGGAGACAGGTTTTGACGGATATGTCGGACAGGAATTCATACCCCGCCGCGACCCGCTAAGGTCACTGGCAGAAGGTGTTCAGATTTGTGATGTATAAAAGCTCCCGGTGACAATACAAGTCGGTGTATCATAAAGTAAGATGCATGACAGGTTGGAGCTTTTAAAATGGCCTTTATGTTATTTTTGAAAAATGAGAGTTAAAGTGTCTTGGAAAAAATGAAAAGTACATTTAGCAAGGAGTCGTCAATGTCTCAAAAGAATAATACGCAGAAGTTGTCTCGCAGAGATTTTGTAAAAGGAGCGACGGCGCTGTCGTTGTCTTCGCTTTTAGCCAATTCAGGATCGGTTTACGCGTCAGGTTCGGAAAAAATCAAACTCGGCTTGGTTGGATGCGGTGAACGTGGGTCAGGTGCTCTTGGCAACTGTATAGACGCAGCCAAGCATCTTGGGGTTGAAACAGAGGTAGTCGGGCTGGCGGATTATTTTGAGCACCGCACGATGAAGGCAGCTGAAAGATACGGTGTTTCGCCTGAGCTTTGTCATTGCGGGCCGGACTGTTATAAACAGATTATCAATTCTGATGCCGATGTTGTTTTGTTGGTAACTCCTCCGAATTTCAGGCCTCTTCACTTTGAAGCGGCTGTCGAGGCCGGCAAGCATGTATTTATGGAAAAACCGGTGGCCGTGGATCCGCCGGGTGCTCGAAGGATTCTCAAAGCCGGTGAGCTTGCCGCTGAAAAAGGACTCGCTGTGGTAGCAGGGACTCAGAGACGCCACCAGGCGGTATATCGCCAAACGCAATATTGTGTGGAGAACAATGCGATAGGTAAGATTAAAGCTGGGCGAATCTGGTGGTGCATGCGATCGTTATGGCACAAAACAAGAGAGCCTGGTGAAAGTGCGGCTGATTATATGGTGCGCAATTGGGTTAGTTTTACGGAAATGTCCGGCGATCACATAGTTGAGCAGCATATGCACCAGATTGATGTAGCCAACTGGTTTATCGGCAAACCGCCCGAAGCGGCGATGGGCTTTGGCGGCAGAGCACGCCGTAAGACAGGAAATCAGTACGATTTTTTCAGTGTTGATTATGATTATGGTAATGATGTACACATCCATAGCATGTGCAGACAAATAGATGGTTGTTACAACCGTGTTTCTGAGCATTTTGTTGGCACCGAAGGCAGTACCTGGGGCACAGGTCCCGGACCGGATGGCTTTGCAAGGGACGTTAAGGCTCCTGAATTTGAGGAATATCAGGGCCCGCAGGTACAAGAGCATGTTAACCTCTTGGCGGGAATATTAAACGGTAATGTTCTCAACGAAGCCGAAAATGTTGCTAACTCGACTATGACAGCTATAATGGGTCGTATCAGCGCATATACCGGCCAGTTAGTTCGCTGGCGGGAACTCATGGATGAAAGTCTCGGGTCACCCTGGTATAGTCTGAAAGTAAGTCCGACAGCAGAGGATTTTGTAAACGGCACTGTTGTGTTACCTGAAGAGGATATTGCGCCTGTCCCTGGTAGGGCTTAAAAAATAGTGAACAATTGCAATCGCTGGGGTCGACAAATAAGATCGTTAACTCTACTAGTCCTTAAACAAGCGTACTTAATTTGCTGCTAACGCATGTCTGTGTCATATGTTTTGGGCGCAGTAAAATTGCTTTTACCGATCTCGGCTTGATAAAGTTTACTCCAAAT
>PWDX01000127.1 GCA_003553245.1 Phycisphaerae bacterium | reverse complement strand
TCCACAACGCCCGCCGTAACTCGATAAACCTCTTATTCGGTTGAAAAACTCGCTTTTCTCCCATATGCCGGCAAAGTCGAAATCATTTTCGACAAGGTTGCCGGCGGAGATATCCAGAAACCCGCACATCTGAACATCGCCTCTATGGCTTATAAACCCAAATTCATCTGCGCCCAGACAACCCTTAGCAGCCTCTGCACCGCTCTGCCGTGTCACCCTGGCAAACTGCGGCCCACAGGTTACGCGAACTTCGATACCTGCGTTTTGCTTAATAGTCAAAAGTCTTTCAAGCAGGCGCTCATATTCGTCAGCCTCGAGAACATCATTTGCCATGGCCTTACCCCTGCCCGTCGGCACAAGTATAAATGGATTAAAGCACTTCGCTCCAAGCTTTTCCGATAAGGCGGCTATTATCTCAACCTGATCGATATTGCCTTTCGTAATAGTCGTGTTTATCTGAAAAGCAAGACCGGCCTGGCGACAAATATTCGCCGCACGAACAACACTGTCATAGGCACCGCTAACGCCCCTGAGCGAATCATGGACCTTCGCTTCAGCTCCGTCTATCGAAAGCGAAACCGCCAGTATTCCAGCGGCCTTGATCTTCTGCACGCTTTTTTCATCTATCGGATAGCCGCAGGTCGCCATTACCATCCGAAGCCCAAGCTGCCGACCATAAACCGCCAAATCATAAAACTCCGGACACTCCATCGGCTCGCCGCCTGTGAGAATTATGACACACTTGCTGTACTTTGCCACCGAGCGGAGAATGTGTTTTTTTTGCTCGGCAGTTAACTCATCAGCAGCTTTAACATCCGCCCCTGCCCGACAATGAAGGCATTTATATCTGCAACGACGGGTTATCTCAAAAGCCAGTATTCGCGGTTTCGGTGCTTGTGATTCCATTATTGCTTTCGAATAATCTCTGCCGCTTCTTTGGCAAAATATGTAACAATAATATCGGCTCCGGCACGCTTAATAGAGAACAGCGTTTCCATAATAGCTTGTTCTCTGTCCAGATGTCCGGCCTTAGCGGCATCATTAATCATCATATACTCACCGCTGACATTATACGCCGCGACAGGAACATCAAACCGCTGCCTGGCCCGACTAATAACATCCAGATAGCCCACAGCCGGTTTTACCATAATAATATCGGCGCCCTGTTCGATATCCAGATTCATCTGAGCGACGGCTTGCCCGGCCGATCTGAAATCCATCTGATAACTTTTTCTATCACCGAAAGAAGGGGCAGATTCGGCGGCATCTCTGAAAGGTCCGTAAAAAGCAGATGCGTACTTTGCCGAATATGCCATTATCGCCGTATCAACAAAACCCGCCTCATCCAGCGCATCACGAATAACTCCCACCCTGCCGTCCATCATATCCGAAGGCGCAATCATATCAGCCCCGCAGTGAGCATGTGAAACCGCCGTTTTAGCAAGCAGTTGACAGGTCTTATCGTTATCAACTTTGCCGCTATTGATAACCCCACAATGACCGTGCGATGTATATTCACACAGGCAGACATCTGTTATAACCAAAAGCTCGGGGAGTTGTTTCTTTATTGCACGCACAGCCTGCTGCACAACGCCGTCGTCCATCCAAGCGCCGCTGCCCTGCTGGTCCTTCTGCCCGGGCAAGCCAAAAAGCAGCACCGCGGGGATACCCAGCGACATGACCTCGGCCGCTTCTTCTACAACAGTATCGTCAGAGAAATGAAAACAGCCGTCCATCGACTTAATGGGCGATTTTATCCCGCTGCCGGCTTTTACAAAAAGCGGATAAACAAGATCATCCGCACTGATGCTGATATCTCGCACCAATCTGCGCATCGCCTCTGTCGTTCGCAGCCGCCTCATCCTCTTTCGACCAATACCCATTCTCTATGATTCCTTAACGAGAAATATCACACCTGCTCTATAGCCTTGAGCAAACCGTCGGTAGTGTACTCTTTGGCCTCTGCATCAACCGTCAAACCAATTTTCCTGATCGCATCAGCGGTAACCGGCCCAATAGAAGCAATACGCACACCTGCTGACTTTACCAAAACAGTATCTATCTGTTCAAAAAAATTCTCAACCGTTGAAGGACTCGTAAATGTAAGCCAATGAACGCTTTTTTCGCGCAGCCGTTGTTCAAGCATCTCAACCGGGCCAGTATGCCGCACCGCCGTATATACCTCCGCACCATCCAGTTGGACACCCGCTTCAAGCAACAGGCGGGGCAACTCATCAGAAGCAATCGCCGAACGCAACAGCATGACCCTTTTGCCCTTGATATTGGCCTTATTTATCAACTCCTGAGCAAGCGCCTTGGTAGTAAACTCCGCAGGCATATAATCCGCGCGCAACCCGTAGTCCATCAGCGCACGCATCGTAGGTAATCCAACCGCCGCTATCTCCACATTACCAAACACTCTGCTGTCTTTACCCATCCTCGACAAAAAGTCAAAGAAAATCCTAACACCGTTGGCGCTCGTAAAAACTACAACCTCACATTCCCATAACCGCTTGAGCAAACCCGTGAACTTATCCTCGTCGGTAAGCGATTTTATCTTAATCGTCGGAAAACTCAAAGCCTCACCGCCCCTCTCGGTAATCTTCTCAGCAAATTCGGCATTACCCGTCGCGTCCCGCGTAACGACGATGCTCTTGCCAAATAGCGGTAACCGCCTGAACCATTCAAGACCGCTGTCTTTAGCCGCTTTACCTATGACAACAATTGCCGGAGCGCCGATACCAGCTCGTTTACACTGTTTCGCAATGTCACGCAAAAGCGAACGAACAACCCGCTGATTCGGCAAGGTCGCATTTTGAATAACCGCCGCTGCAGTATCACCGCTTAAGCCCTCATCAATAAGCCGCTCGGCGATCTTTTCCAGATTGCCCATACCCATATAAAAAATAATACTGCCCCGCCACTTAGCCAGCAAAGGCCAGTCAATACCGCTGGACTGTTTACCCTCTGCCTCCCTTCCGGTAACAAAAGCCGCTTCACTGCTGTAACGCCTGTCGGTCAGCATAACTCCTGCGTACTCGCAAGCCGCCACACCAGCCGTGATGCCCGGCACGATCTCGAACTCTATTGATGAGCCGCTCAAAATCTCGGCCTCCTCCGCGCCTCTGCCGAACATACACGGATCGCCGCCCTTTAGCCGAACGAGAACATCATGCTCGCCGGCCTTTTCTACCAGTAACTCGTTGATCGAACCCTGCGACACTGAGCCTTCGCTGACTCGTTTAGGGGTATGAATTATTTCCGCGTCCTCACGAACATAGCGCAGCAGAGCAGGATTCACCAACTTATCATAAATAACGCAATCAGCCTGCTTCAAAAGCTTTGCGCCGCGCACAGTGATAAGATCAGCCCTGCCGGGGCCTGCACCCACAAGATATACCCTGCCGAGTTTTTTCTCTTTTCGAGCCATTATCGCTCCAGTTCCGAAAGTATTTCACTGCCGCCATTGTCAAGTAATTCATTGCCAAGTGCCTCTGACAATTCTTCCCAGTTCTCAACGGCTCCGGCCGTGCTTTTTTTTATAAACCTGCCGCCTTCAATGTCACCGACAAACGCCGTTATCTCAATCCGGCTATGGTCAATTGCCGCATAGGCTCCGACAGGCGCATGACAGCCGCACTGTAAAACGGTTAGTATTTGCCGCTCTGCCTGAACAGTTATTCTGTCTCGCTGATTATCTATTGCCGAGATTATATCCCTTGCCTCCGTGTCGTCGCTTCGCACCTGCACCGCCAATGCCCCCTGCCCTGGCGCAGGAATAAATTCTTTTGGAGAAAAACATACCGCCGCTTTATCCATCAGCGTCAGCCTTTCCAGCCCGGCGCGTGCGAGCATAATCGCGTC
>PWDX01000084.1 GCA_003553245.1 Phycisphaerae bacterium | reverse complement strand
CTCTGGAAAGGTTGGAAAACCGCCCCTGCAGATATTTATCAATCCGTCGCTGCTTTACCGAATCTCCCACCCGCAGCCTTAGCTTCCCGCCGCCTTGATGGTCAGGTATTTGCTCGGATTCATGAACTTTCCGGCAGGCCATCAGTATTTACTGCAACGGCATATCTATGTCGGGTTCGGCCTCGGGCTCAAGCGGCACTTCCTGCTCAAGCTCCGTATCGGGATGCTCCTCGATCGGGGGCTGAATCGGGGGTTCGGGCATATCCGGCGTAATTCGAGGCCCCACCGGCGGATCAACCTCCATCGGTTCAGCAGGGGCAGGGTCAACTGCCAGAACAACCTGCTCGGCGTAGTTGTCCATAAGCTCAAGTCGAGTTTTGGCATTTGCAAAAGCGATTGTCGAGCTTAGAGCGTCATCGTCGACAATTTGCTCATAGTATTCTCTGGCCTGGTCAAACTGTCCGAGCTCTTCATAGCTAAGGCCGATGCCAAGCTTGGCGGCGGCAGTCACGGTTTTACTGCCGCTTCGTCCAAGGGCACGCTCATAACTTTCAATAGCGCGGTTTAGCTGGTCTTCGAGATGCTCTTGCTGGACTGTGCCGGGTCGATAAAGAAGCTCGCTGCGAAGCGCCTGACCGCGTTTTACAAGAGCCCAGGCGGCCATATCGTCACTGTCGGCGGCTTGAGCTATGCGATCGAGCTCATCAACGGTCTCCAGCAAGGTATAGGACATATCCTGACCCTGAGCAGAGGCCTGTATGACATCGGCCAGATTGCGGTCAAACGCCATAATCTGGTTTGTAAAGTTAATTCTCTGGGCCTGAATGCGTCTTTGCGCTATGCCCCAGTGGTAAAAAGCGGCGCCGATTACCAGAACCGCGACGACCGCGATGTATATCAAAAGCGTATAATTGGCTTTGGCCCACAGCGGAATATTCCTAAGCCATTCGGCCAGTTCGTTAGTTTTAAGTTCGTGTCTGTGTTCGGCTTTCATTTAAAGCTCCCTACTGTAATTAGTAAGAGTTTTACGGTTAATTTCATATTAAACTTGAGATATTATCAAAAAACCTTTTATCTTGCAATTAAACTGTTCGATTGCTAAACTTTCGTGTTCGCCGGCGAGTATAATATTCGTCATTTTAATATGGAAGGACATTTATGAGATATATTCATAACTCTTTGCCAATGTTCACAGCTTTGAAAAGTACAAAAGTATTGTTCGCCGTTTTGGCGGTATTGATAGCTGCCGGGAGTGTCCAGGCAGATGATTTCGACACAAGCAGGTATATCGGACTGGATGAAATAGAACCGGGAATGCTCGGCTATACCAGAACCGTTTACCGCGGAACCGAGATCGAGGACTTCCCCATTGAGGTAATTGATGTCGTTCGAGATTTTCGCCCGGGCCAGGATGCGATACTGGTAATGGGAACCGATGAGCGATTCATCCACACCGGCCCGGTGGGCGGTGTCAGCGGTTCGCCGGTATATATTGATGACAGAATAGCCGGAGCGCTGGCTTTTGGGTGGGGCTACAGCAAAGACCCCCTATACGGCGTTACTCCTATCGGCGAAATGCTCCAGGTCAAAGAGTTCCAGGCCCCTCCAGGCGGTGCAAGAGGTCTGTCATTTGACTTTTCAAAGCCGCTGGACCTTTCGGCAATCTATGAACAGCTTCCCCAGAAGCTCTCTGCCGCTCGGCCTCGATTTCCCGGCGCCGAAGCTCTCAAACAGCCGCTTATTATGTCAGGCGTATCTGACAGAATTGGCGACCAAATGGAAGATATGCTCGGCGGGCTCGGGCTTATACCTGTTACCGGACCAATAGGAAGCACCGGCGCCGGCGATGAAAATACAGCGCTTGAGGCCGGCTCGGTTATGACAATTCCGCTGGTTAGCGGCGATATGAATTTTACAACCCTGGGCACAGTTACAGATGTGGACGGCGACGAAGTTTACGCTTTTGGACACAGCTTCCTCGGCGAGGGAGAAGCAGAACTGCCAATGGCAACCGGCAAAGTCCACACCGTCGTTGCGACAGTGCCGCGTTCTTTCAAGCTTGGCAGTCCAATCGAAACCGTAGGCGCCGTTACCTTAGATAAATCGGCGGCAGTTTACGGGCAGATCGGCAAAGAGGCCTACACTGTCCCCCTCCGGGTCAAAGTGGATCGCTTCGACGCCCCGAAAGTTATGGAATATGACTGCCGGATCGCTCATCACAGAGTGATTACCCCGGTGCTGATGCAGGTAGCGATTTCCGGAGCCACCACGATGATAGCCGATCTGCCGCATGATCACCGGTTGTACTACAGCGGGAAAATCGGGATAAAAGGACACGATCCGGTAGAGTTTGAAAATGTCTCAACCACCGGCCTGATACCGGCAATAAGCGATGCTATGAGCGCGCTGACCCTGCTGATGAACAACCCCTACGACGAGTTAAAAATAGAACAGCTTGATTTTAGCGTTGAGCTTCTGCCGGATAATATCGAAGCGGCCCTGTGGTCGGTAGAGGTTGACAACACCACTGTCCGCCCGGGCGGCCGGATAAAAGTAGATGTGATTCTTGAAGCGTACCTGGCCGACAGAAAACACCACTCCTTTACTATAACTGTCCCGGAAAATACAGAACCGGGCAGCTACAGACTGATGATACTCGGTTCCCGACAATACGAACAGTTTATCCGCCAGCAGGCCCCGCAGCGGTTTATTGCTTATAACACTGAGACTTTGCTCAGCTCTTTGAAAAACCTGATGTCAATAAATCGTAAAAACCTTTACTGCGTGCTGGCCTTAAAACCCGACGGCATCACCATAGAACGATCCGAACTGCCCTACCTGCCGGCGACAAGAGGGCTGGTTATGCAGGATAAAAGACGCTCGGTAAATGTCAGGCCTTATATGAGATGGATCGAAGAGAGCATAACCACCGAAAATATAATAATCGACCAAAAAGAAGTAGAAATCACCGTTGAAAAGTAACCCGAATATCTGAATGTAACTTTCCGGAGCCAATATGAAAATCACGAAAATTTTAACAGGCGCAATAACAATCGCTATCCTGACGGGAATTTTATCAAACGCCTCATACGGCATCACCACGAAAATCCACAGGCACACAACCGCTTCGGATTTCCTGGCCGGAGAACCCAACGATGTTATTATAAGCTCACAAGGCACAATCGAGCTTGGCCCGGCAAGCCAACTGCTGGCCGATGATTTCGAGGATGTCTGGTCAATAAACAGCATCGCTGCAAACGGAACTACTGTTTACCTGGGAACAAGCCCTAACGGCGGTGTCTATAAATATCGAATGGGGAGAATTACACGGATTTATCCTGAAGACAATGAAAATCAAACTGAAAGCTCAAACGAAAACGACTCCCACCTGACAAATGAACACATCTTCGCGATGGCTACCGACATTTCCAACAGACTGCTGGTAGGTATCAGCGGACGCAGGTGCGAGCTTATTCGTTTCGACGGCGATAAACCTGAGACTGTCTTCGAGCCTGAAGACGCTAAATACATATTCGCTATCGCTATAGGCCCGGACGGCTATATCTATCTGGGCACCGGCCCGGAGGGGAAAATCTATAAACTCGACCCCGGCGCGCAAAACCCCGAGGTTCTCTACGACAGCGAAGATAATAATATCTTAGCCCTCCAGGTCGATGACGACGGCAATATTTATGCAGGCAGTGACAAACGCGGGCTGATTTATATGATAGACTCGTCAACAGGCGATGCCCGAGTGCTCTACCACAGTGACAAACCGGAAATTACTTCACTGCTTCTGAGCAATGACCGGCTATACGCCGCCGGAACATCGGCCAATGTTCAACAGGCCGAGGAAGCCTTTGCT
>PWDX01000067.1 GCA_003553245.1 Phycisphaerae bacterium | reverse complement strand
CCATAATAACTCCAACAATAATCAGATCTCAAGAGACGCTAAACCCAATTGCGAAATTCTCCCTGTTGCAGGAAACAATAATCGCATTATTATAATCAAATTCCAATATATTCCGTTATTAACAATCTCAAGCTCAAACTGAAATCGGTCAAATTCTTTTGAGCTTTTGACAAAACTTCTATCGTCGGAAGAAACTTTGTATATGTCAGCCAACTCTACGGCAGCTATTGTTTTCGACCATGTTTCTTTCATCCCGCAAGGGAAGGAAGTGTTCACTGATTTTTCGCTGAGTTTAAACGCCGGCGAGAAAACAGTCATTCAGGGGCCGAGCGGAAGCGGCAAAAGCACTCTCCTGTACATGCTGCTGGATAATGTCTCGCCTCACCATGGCACCGTAAAAATAAACGGCCGTGAGGTGAATGAACGAAGCTGCTGGGAACTGCGAAGAAATCTGGCTTACCTTCCGCAGAATATTTTTATTTATACTTAACCTGCGCAGACCCCGGTAAACAGCAGACCCCGGTAAAAGGTGGTGGTGGATACGTTGGACGATTGAAATTAATAACACGACATTGACATCTCCAGCTTTTCAGGTATATTAATTATACTATGGAATTTGAGTTCGATCCTAAAAAGAGTGCAACAAATAAGGACAAGCACGGTATCGATTTTATTGAAGCACAAGAGCTTTGGGATGATCCCGACTTGTTTGAGATTCCTGCGCTTACTGAAGACGAACCGCGGTTCCTTATAATCGGCATGATAGCCGGTAAGCATTGGTCAGGTGTGATTACGTACCGAAGCGATCGGGTCAGAATCATTTCTGTCCGGCGATCACGAAAAGAAGAGGTGGTACTATATGAAGGCTAAAGAATTCGACAAAATATTTGATTCCGGTGAGGACATCACGAAGTTGCTTGATCTTTCCAAGGCCAAGCGGCCTGAGCAGGAATATAAGCGTGTAAACGTCGATTTTCCAATCTGGATGATTCACTCACTTGACCGCGAAGCGAAGCGTCTCGGCGTTCCCAGACAATCACTGATCAAAGTCTTAGTTGCCCAGCACCTTGAGAAAGCTCACGCCTGAGGGATGAGTGTCTGCGGGTCCTCTAATTTGACTTTATCAGCTTCGGATTTTAATGATTTAAAAATTTCACTCATCTTCTTTTTTAATGCCGAGTTCGTTCTCATTTGTCTTGCCATATTGGTTCTGGCATTGCTGACAGCCGCCAGGGACACCGGCCCCAGCTGCCGCCCGAGTTCGGTCAGCGTATAGCACCCTCGACAGTGGGTTGCTGCCAGGTAGAGCAAGGCCTGCCTGGCTTCACAGCCGCGGTTATGGCGGCGAAGAAGCTGATTCTTTGGACAGTTGTAAGCCTTGCCGACAGCCGCAATAACAGCTTCGAGTGAAACCCATGCGGCCAGCCGACGGTGCTGGCTGCTCTCCCGCCGGACATCAAGATTCTCCTTCAGGTTGTTGAGACTACGCCGGAAACGGTCGGTAAACCGTTCGCTCCCCAACACCGCCCGCGCAGCCGCCTCCGCCATCGGATCGGCAATGTCGCCGAGCAGACACGATTCGACAGAATGACGATAGGCTTTCCGCTTTGCGGCAAGGCTTCTTCCCCAGCCGCTGAGAACGGCATTGCGATGCAGCCACTGCGGACAAGGACGAACTGCCATGATCTGTCCGTAACTGCTCCACCGGCAACTCAGCGCAGCCTGATGCCGAACCTCAAGCGGCGCATCTTCAAGGGAGCGGATGCGGACGGGATTCAGGTGTATGTATTGAGTGACCTTGCCGACGTAGGCTTTCGTATCCTCGACAAGATACGCTTTGTACCGACCCTGGAAAACATGTCCGCAGGAATCGTGGCGGTGGTTGTACATACTGGTGAAAGAGGTAAGGAACGATCGCATGTAGGCGCCAAGGTTCGCTTCCTGGGTCCGCAGATGGATGTGAATGTGGTTGATCATCACGCAGTAGGCGCGTATCTCGACCCGGAAAAACTCGGCGAAATGCACCATCCGATCCAACACCAATTCCTTGTCGGCATCATCTCCGAAAATCGGCAGCCGAGCGTTACCCCGGCAGATGACATGGTAGCAGGCACTTGGAAATTCGATGCGTAACGGTCTAGGCATGGCTGTGTGTTCCCTTTGACAAAACTGCAAATAACATACATCCATACCTGATAAAGTCAAATTAGAGGACTGACCCGCCTACTGCACAACGATTTTCTTGAAGAATTATGGCTCTAAACGAAATCAGCCGTGCGGGACGATTTGTTTTAAGCGGTTTTTGCTTATCGAGGGTAGAAAATCATATTTTTGCATGGCTCCGGTTTTCATTTGTCCGTCTTCTGCGTAAATCCGCGTAATCTGCGGTTAAATTGAATAATGCACCATGTTTTCTTCGGCGTGGTTGAAGTGCCCTTTCAGGGCACAGTTGTTTCCTGATCCATACCCAGGATTGCGCTGCGCTTAACCCCCCAGCCTGAATCCGTGATAAAAGTGGCGAAAAGTTTATTATACAGCATCGTGCCGTCCGCCGCGCCGCTTCTGTCAATGGGTGCCGTTGCCAAGTAATTTATTGAGAAGCAATGAGTTGCAATGATTAACATATGGATTTTGTGGATTAGAATGCGTTTTTGGCAGGGAAAACGAGTTTTAAATATGCCCGCGACACTATTGCCGTTATTGGCTCCTTCCCTTCTTCGCTGCCGCCCTTATTCGTTGGGCTCTTCCCCTCCTCGCTGCCGCCCTTATTCATTGGGCTCTTTCCCTTCCCTGGGAGCTTGAAAGCAGGATTAAGAGAATTATTTTCTTTTTGTGATGAATAAAAAAAGAAATCCCGCCCTGACAAGGTCGACTTACCCACTGTAAAAGGAAGAAAAGACTATGACAGACAAAGCCGAATGCATTGAAGAAATTCGCGAGTTGTTGCATGAATTCACTGAGGACAGATTCGACGACGAACTATCGGAGTTCGCCAACCGCCTGCTCGACAAGCTCGGCCGCATGCGAAAGCTCGATATTACGCGGGGAAGACCACATATATGGGCGGGCGCAATCGCCTATCTCATCGCGCGTCTGAATTTTCTCTTCGACCAGGCGAATCCTCTTTATATGAGCGGGGACGAAATCGCCGCCGACTTTGACGCCTCCAAATCCTCATTGGCAAACAAAGCCGGGATGATCGAAAAACAAGCCAGGCTGTACCGGGGGCATCCCGAATTCTGCCGTTCTGAAATCACAGATATGATGACGATAGTCAAACTGCCCCACGGTATCGTTATGCCAATGACATCATTAAAGGAAAAGCTGGCGGAGAGCGGTCAAACCGCCGACGTGAACAAGGACGGTTCGATCGATATCCGGAAAATGAACCAAGCAGAAATTCGCCAATACGAAGAGCGCCTGGCGGCGAAGAAATAACAGGATAATCAACCCCGCCAACAAGATCCAGCACTCCGCCGTCGCCATGACTAACCCAGGCAGGGGGGAAGATGGTTTTCAACCACTAATCTTCACTAATGGGCAGAGAGAATGGAGGCAGGCGCGAAAAATTGGAGTTCCACCTTTAGGTTGCGCATTTCAAGCGCCAGCAAGAAATGCCCCCGACCCCGGCGCGCACACAAAAGTGCGCATCAGAGATATTCGGCATAGTTCAATTTGCAGATTCCGGTAAGTGCTATAAATTGACTTTTTCAGCAAAAGAGAAACCGCTCATCTGAATTAAATTGAACTGGAGAGTATATATGGAAATATTGATGATGTTTTTGATTATGGCCTTGGCATTTTGTGTCATCAGTCTCTTTCTGTCTGCTGTTGCTGTGGGCATCGGCTTTCTCCTTGCGGCTTGTGTCACAGGTCT